>CAZPWZ010000064.1:0-9194 GCA_964590675.1 uncultured Draconibacterium sp. | reverse complement strand
CCAATATCCTGCTCGAGATTCAGACCGTGAAATCAGATGATGTGATCGGTCGTGCCAAGGCCTATGAAACCATTGTTAAAGGCGAATCGATGCCCACTCCGGGAATCCCCGAATCCTTTAACGTACTGGTTCATGAATTGCGTGGTCTTGGATTGAACCTCTCCTTTGATTAATGACCAGGGCGAAATTTCGCCTTTGAATGTATATGATTTTTCTGTTTTTGGTTTTTCAATCGAAATATAAAATAATATGGCTTACAGAAAAGACGGTCAGGTAAACAGCAGCTTTTCAAGGATTACTATTAGCCTTGCTTCGCCGGAAAAGATCCTCGAGATGTCGAGCGGTGAAGTTTTAAAGCCGGAAACCATCAATTACAGGACTTACAAGCCTGAACGCGATGGTCTGTTTTGCGAACGCATTTTCGGACCTGTGAAGGACTGGGAGTGCCATTGCGGCAAGTACAAACGAATCCGTTATAAAGGGATCGTTTGCGACCGTTGCGGTGTTGAGGTTACGGAGAAAAAAGTAAGAAGGGAACGCATGGGGCATATTCAGCTCGTGGTTCCTGTCGCACATATCTGGTTCTTCAGATCCTTGCCGAATAAAATCGGTTCCCTGCTCGGCCTTCCCACCAAGAAGCTTGAGGCGATCATTTACTATGAAAAGTATGTCGTCATCAATCCCGGTGTTAAGCAGGCAGACGGAATAAATTATCTTGATTTCCTGTCGGAAGAGGAGTATTTCGATATCATGGAAAAACTCCCGCAGGAAAACCAGTACCTCGATGAGCAGGACCCGAATAAATTTGTTGCCAAGATGGGCGCGGAGGCATTATGCGAACTGCTGGCGCGCATTGACCTGGATAAGGAGTCGTATGATCTGCGTTACAAAGCCAATACCGAGACATCACAGCAGCGTAAAGCCGAAGCACTCAAGCGGTTGCAGGTGTTTGAATCGTTCCGTGACGGACAGAAGCGACTGGAAAACCGTCCCGAGTGGATGATCGTGAAGGTGGTGCCTGTTATTCCGCCCGAATTAAGACCTTTGGTTCCCCTGGATGGCGGACGTTTTGCCACATCCGACCTAAATGACCTTTACCGAAGGGTAATCATCCGTAATAATCGGTTGAAACGACTCATCGAAATAAAAGCGCCTGATGTAATTCTCCGCAATGAGAAGCGCATGCTCCAGGAAGCTGTTGATTCCCTGTTTGATAACTCACGCAAGGCCAGCGCGGTTAAAACCGAATCGAACCGTGCATTAAAATCATTGTCCGACAGCCTGAAAGGGAAGCAGGGACGTTTCCGCCAGAACCTGTTGGGTAAACGTGTCGACTACTCTGGCCGTTCTGTCATCGTGGTTGGTCCCGAACTCAAACTGAGTGAATGCGGCCTGCCGAAAGAGATGGCCTCCGAACTTTACAAGCCGTTCATCATCCGCAAGATGCTCGAGCGCGGCATCGTAAAAACCGTTAAATCGGCCAAGAAGATCGTTGACCGGAAAGACCCTGTGGTCTGGGACATCCTGGAAAATATATTAAAAGGGCACCCTGTATTGCTCAACCGTGCTCCCACGCTTCACCGCCTCGGGATCCAGGCATTCCAGCCTAAACTGATCGAAGGTAAGGCTATCCAGCTCCACCCGCTCGTGTGTACGGCTTTCAATGCCGACTTCGACGGTGACCAGATGGCCGTGCACGTGCCCCTTGGCAATGCAGCTATCCTTGAAGCACAGCTGCTGATGCTTGCCTCTCACAACATCCTCAACCCGGCGAACGGCGCCCCGGTCACCGTACCATCCCAGGACATGGTTCTTGGCCTGTACTACATCACCAAGGCACGTAAAAGCGACAGCACCTTAAAGGTAAAGGGCGAAGGAATGATCTTCTATTCTCCGGAGGAAGTCATCATTGCCTATAATGAAAAAAGTGTTGATCTTCATGCAGTTATCAAGGTAAGGCATACCTTCGTTGAAGGTGATGAAAAGGTGACCAGGATCATTGATACCACGGTCGGCCGCATCATTTTCAACCAGGTGGTTCCTGAGGAATATGGTTATATCAACCAGCTGCTTACAAAGAAATCGTTACGTGACATCATCGGCCAGATACTGAAAAAGACCGGAACGGCCAAAACAGCCAAATTCCTGGATGATATCAAGGATCTCGGATTCAAGATGGCTTTCCAGGGTGGATTATCCTTTAATCTCGAAGATGTTATCGTTCCCGCAATCAAAGAATCACTTGTTGCTGATGCCAGGCTCGAAGTCGAGGAGGTTGTCAACAACTACAACATGGGATTCATCACCAATAACGAGCGTTACAACCAGATCATCGATATCTGGACCCATGCAAACTCCCAGCTGACCGTTTCATTGATGAACCAGCTGATCAACGACAAGCAGGGTTTTAACCCGGTTTACATGATGCTTGACTCAGGTGCCCGTGGATCCAAGGAGCAGATTCGCCAGCTTTCCGGTATGCGTGGTTTGATGGCGAAGCCTCAGAAATCTGGCGCCGGTGGCGGAGAAATTATTGAAAACCCGATTCTCTCGAACTTTAAAGAGGGATTGTCGGTTCTTGAGTACTTCATTTCAACCCACGGTGCACGTAAGGGTCTGGCCGATACGGCGTTGAAGACAGCCGATGCCGGGTACCTTACCCGTCGGTTGGTTGACGTTTCGCAGGATGTCATTATTTCCGAAGAGGATTGCGGCACTTTGCGCGGATTGACCATCACGGCCCTGAAGAAAGCCGAAGAGGTTGTTGAATCCCTTTATGACAGAATACTTGGGCGTGTTTCGCTGCATGATATCCATCATCCGCAAACGGGCGAATTGGTCATCACCGCAGGGAGTGAAATTACCGAGGAACTTGCCCATATAATTGACGCATCTCCTCTTGAAGGAGTTGAAATCCGTTCGGTGTTGACCTGTGAATCGAAGAAAGGCGTTTGTGCCAAATGTTACGGTCGTAACCTTGCAACCGGTATCATGGTGCAGAAGGGTGAGGCGGTCGGCGTTATCGCTGCACAGAGTATTGGTGAACCCGGAACACAGCTTACTTTGCGTACATTCCACGTGGGTGGTGTTGCTGGTGTTAACATTGCCAGCGCCTCGCGTATCGATGCAAAGTACGACGGCGTACTTGAAATTGATGAACTCAGGTCGGTGGATTATACCAGTGAGGCCGGTGAAAAATATGAAATAGTGATCGGCCGTTCGGCTGACATGCGCATTGTTGATAAAAACACCCGGATCGCCCTGACATCGGCACATATCCCTTATGGTGCACGACTGTACTTCCGCAATGGTGATACCGTCAAGAAGGGCCAGCTTATCAGCGACTGGGATCCATACAATGCCGTAATTGTTTCAGAATTCCCCGGAAAAGTGAGTTTTGAAAGCATCATTGAAAATGTAACTTTCAGGGTCGAGTCTGATGAACAAACCGGTTATCATGAAAAGGTTGTCATCGAATCACGACAGAAAGCCAAGAACCCGGCTATCAATATCTTATCAGCTTCGGGTGAGATCATCAAGATTTATGATATACCTGTTGGCGCCCACATCAATACCGAGGATGGTGCCAAAATAAAGGCCGGCGAGATCCTTGTAAAGATTCCGCGTGCCATCGGTAAAGCCGGTGACATCACCGGAGGTTTACCCCGCGTTACTGAGTTGTTCGAGGCACGTAACCCGTCGGATCCCGCTGTCGTATCTGAAATCGACGGCGTGGTGTCCTTTGCCAAAAAACTGAAGCGTGGTAACCGCGAAGTCATCATCACCTCCAAAACCGGTGAAGAAAAGCGCTACCTCGTTCCCACATCCAAACAGATCCTGGCCCAGGAAAACGACTATGTACGTGCAGGCACCGCACTTTCAGATGGTGCGCTCACGCCAAGCGACATCCTGGCAATCAAGGGTCCCATGAAGGTACAGGAGTACATTGTGAATGAAATCCAGGAAGTGTACCGTTTGCAGGGTGTTAAGATCAATGATAAGCACTTCGAAACGATCGTCCGCCAGATGATGCGTAAAGTTGAAGTGGAAGACCCGGGCGATTCAAGGTTCCTTGAAGGAGAATTGATCAACAAGATCGATTTCCAGGAGGAAAACGACTGGATCTATGGTAAGAAAGTTGTTGAAGATCCGGGTGATTCGCCAAACTTCAAGGCAGGACAGATCATCAGCGCACGAAAATTGCGTGATGAGATCTCTATGCTGAAGAGGAAGGACAAGAAACTGGTTGAAGCCCGCGATGCAAAACCGGCAACGGCTTTCCAGATTCTCCAGGGAATCACACGTGCATCGCTGCAAACCAAGAGCTGGATATCAGCTGCATCATTCCAGGAAACCACCAAAGTGCTCACCCAGGCTGCGATCAATGCCCGCCAGGATGATCTGCTCGGGTTGAAGGAGAATGTGATTGTTGGCCATCTCATCCCTGCAGGTACAGGACTGCGTGAATACGAAAACCTCATCGTGGGTAGTAAAGAAGAATATGAAATCCTTCTTGCTTCAAAAGAAGAAAATTAAAACATAGGTTATGCAAGAAAAAATGAATCCGCTCAACCAGCTGAATATTGAGATTTCCGACGAAGTAGGGGAAGGGATATATTCGAATCTGGCCATCATAACACACTCGCCCGCTGAATTCATCGTTGATTTCGTCAAGATGATGCCCGGTGTGCCTAAAGCCAAGGTGAAGTCAAGGATCATCCTCACCCCGCAGCATGCCAAGCGGCTTTATAAGGCATTGAAGGACAATGTGGCCAAATACGAGGCCATGCACGGTGAGATCAGGGATTCGGAAGGGGAGATCCCTTATAATTTCCCCCTGCCAACAGCACAGGCTTAAATTTTATTCCTCGAATTTTTTAAGGGTTTCTTCGAACTGTTTCGTGGGAACCCTTTCTTTCTGTGCTTCCTTTAGCGCTGCTCTTTCGTATTTGATCGCTTCGCTCTTGTTCCCCAGTTTGAACATAAGGTTTGCATAGGTGTCGTTGTTGGCCGATGTGCTTTTCAATCCGATCGATTTTTTAGCCCAACCAGCGGCTTTTTCGAGATGCTTCGGATCGGTTGCAATGTGAAAAAAATTCAGCGCCATATGGTTCAGCATGACATAATCATCTGAAAAATAGGTATCAACGCCCGTGTTGGCCAGGTTGATAAAGCCTTCGGTGTCTGACCGCATCTGGAGAATGTTCAGGTCGCCTGTAAAGATGATCTTTTCTGCCGTGGGAAACCCCGAATCCCTGATTTTCTGTTTCAGCTGGGCATATCCCGATTCATTGAACGGATTGGTCTTGCTGAGGGCAGTCAACGCCTGCGAATAGACTCCGAAGATCTTGGCATTAACGGAATCAGCAGTGTATCGCTTCTCATACTCTTTGTAGTTTTTCAACAGGAAGTTAAATTCCTTGGAATCAATATCGTACACGTACCGGTATAAAATTTCCCAGTTGGCCCGGCTGAACATATCTTGTTCCTTCTGCATTGCAAAATATTGCTTTAAAGGTTCATTAACAGGTTGATAAGCGCCCTGAAGCCGTTCAAAGTACTTCATCATGAAGTAGGGGTCACGGTTGCCCTCCTGGTATTTTTTTAAATACGCGATGAATCCCTCGCCCGGTGTAAGGGCGACTTTTCCCATGTCGATATAATCCTGCACCTTTTGGGGTGCACCCACGCGCATATGGACCAACTCACCCGATGGACTGATAAACAAAAGGGTCGGATAGCCTTTTACCTGGTAAGTTCTGGCCAGTTCGAGCCCTTCGCCCTTTTCCATATCGAAGTGTGCATTGATAAAAGTGTTGTTGTAAAAATCCGCGATGGTATCGTTTGTGAACATCTTGGCCGCCATCCATTTGCAGGGACCACACCAGGTGGTGTAAGCATCAAGGAAAATCGTTTTGTTCTCTTTCTTTGCCTGTGAAAGTAATTCGGCCCAGGGTTTTTCGGTAAACTGGATCGTTCGGTTCTGAGCGTATCCGGTGAAACAGGAAAATATAATCAGGAATGAAAGGAGGGGGAGGATTTTTTTCATAGGGTTTCTTTTCTGTTATAACGAGATAATTGGTAAAGATAGTACGAAGGTATTACCATATCTTTGTATTTTTGAGAAATTTTCAACCGGTGAAAGGGAAAAGGATCCAGGATATCGTTTTGATTGGTGCAGGAAACCTTGCAACCCACCTTGGCCTGGCGCTTGTAAGTCACGGATTCAATGTACTGCAGGTATGCAACCGGACCCCGGATAAGGGGAGGGAGCTTGCTTTACGTGTTGGTGCTGAATTTATTGCTGAGCCTGCGGATTTGTCACCGGGTGCCGACCTCTACAGCCTCGCAGTTGGAGACAGCCCGATCGGAATGGTTGCCAAGTCCCTTTCTTTGAAAAATCAACTGCTGGTGCATACTGCCGGGACAATACCTATGAATATCCTGTCGGCTGGCTCCGAAAACTATGGGGTGTTCTATCCGCTTCAGACCTTTTCGCATGAGCGCAACATTGATTTCAGAACTGTTCCCTTATGCATCGAGGCAAACTCAAAAATATCAGAAAATCAATTGCTTGAACTGGCAAAGTCACTGTCTTCGAAAGTCCAGCTGCTTGATGGGGACCAAAGGAAAATGCTTCATCTGTCTGCTGTTTTCGCTTCAAATTTTACCAATTTCATGCAGGTCATTGCCGCTGATCTGCTTATTGAAAATCACCTGTCATTCGATTTGCTTAAGCCCCTCATCAGGCAGACCATGCAAAACGTGCGTCAGGACCATGTTTTCAGCCATCAGACCGGCCCGGCCTTTCGGGGGGACCACGCGGTTCTTGAAAAACACCGTGAATTGCTGGCTGCACATCCCGGGTATCTTGACATATATAACTTAATCAGTGACAATATTATCAAATACAAAACATTACATGGCAAACTATAAGGAACTTCTCAAACACATAAATACCTTTATTTTTGATTACGATGGCGTGCTTACCGATGGCAGCGTGATCACCACAAACGAGGGAGAGGCCCACCGGATCTCGAATGTCAAGGACGGGTATGCACTCCAGCTGGCACACAAGAAAGGATACAGGGTAGCTGTGATCTCCGGGGCCAAATCTGAATCCATGACGCACAGGATGAAGGCTTTACATATTGAGGATGTATTCCTTGGCGTTGAGCGCAAACAGGATGTTTACAGGGAGTACCTCCGCACAAATCATCTGCGGCCTGAACAGGTGCTTTACATGGGGGATGATATTCCTGATTATGAGGTGATGCTTGAGGCAGGCGTATCAACATGTCCTGCCGATGCTGCCGAGGAAATTAAATCCGTCTCAAAATACATTTCCCACTTCAGCGGCGGTAAGGGCTGTGTGCGCGATGTGATTGAGCAGGTGCTCAAGGTCCAGGGGAAATGGATGAACGACGACGCCTATCATTGGTAATCGTAAATCCTAAATCGTAAATCCTAAATCGTAAATCGTAAATCGTAAATATTGCAAGATGCTCCTCCACGGCCTCCCCAAATCCACCTACCTGAAATCGGTGGCACAGCTTATCCGCCTGCCGAATGTGCTGATCATCGTTTTTACGATGCTGATGTTACGTTATTGCATCATCGCCCCTTTTATATACAGCGAGGATACTGCAGCAATTTCAACTGTAACCGATTTTCTCGCCCTGGTGCTGGCAACCATTTTAATGGCAGTAGGCGGATATGTGATCAATGATTACTTTGATGTAAAAATTGACAGCATAAACCGGCCTGAAAAGCAGGTTATGAACAGGATCATTTCAGCACGGGGAGCAATCAAACTGCATATATTACTCAACGTGGCGGCAATTTTACTCGGATTTTACCTTGCTTACCGCATCAATGCGATTAGTTTTGGCCTGATCTTTCCGTTCATTTCCGGATTGCTCTGGATCTATTCGGCCAAGTATAAAAGGGTGCTGTTTTGGGGGAACTTCATTGTTGCCGCGATGACATCAGTCGTGATTCTCATCGTCTGGCTTTTTGAATTTTTCTGGCTTCGCATGAATGCCGGGTTGTTCATCTCGGTGATTGGTGACATTCGCTGGGTTACGAAAATGTTCCTTGGATATGCCATGTTTGCATTCCTCCTGTCCATGGTCCGTGAAATAATCAAGGATATGGAAGATGCCGAAGGGGATGCATCCTATGGTTGTAAAACATTGCCCCTGGTAGCCGGGATGCAAAATACACGCTATATTGTTTCGGCCCTCGTAATAATTACTATGGCCATACTTGGATATGCGCAAGTGGTTCTTTTCAGGCTCAACCTGCTAATGGTCTTCTGGTATTTTATCATTGCAGTACAGGTGCCGACAGCATACCTTTTGATTAAAATGCTCAGCGCCCGTGAAAAAGAGGATTATCATTTCCTGAGTGTTCTGTGTAAACTGATCATGGTGTCAGGTATTTTATCGATGGAAGTATTATTAATCAGCAATTAGAAACCTATGATCAATCGTCGTTTAAATGGCAGGCACATTATCCTGGCCTCACAGTCTCCCCGCCGGCAGTATCTTTTAAAGGAACTGGGCCTTGATTTTGAAATCCGCACCACCAACATCAAGGAAGTTTATCCGGAAGGGATGCAGCCCCATGAGATCGCCATCTACCTGGCTGATCTGAAAGCTGCCAGTTTTGATATCACCCGGATGGATGACAAGGATATCATTATCACAGCAGATACTATTGTTTCGGTTGGTGATGAAATTCTTGGAAAACCTTCAGCCTATGGCGAGGCGGTTGTCATGCTCCAGAAACTTTCGGGCCGCAAGCATGATGTGATCACCGCGGTTTGCCTCTATTCAAAGTATAAGAAACACATTTTCCATGTTCTCTCATCTGTTTATTTCAAGGAACTCACCCTGGAGGAGATCGAGTATTATATCGACAATTTCCAGCCTTTCGACAAGGCAGGGGGGTATGGCATCCAGGAATGGATCGGTTACATCGGGATCAACAAGATAGAGGGCTCCTTTTTTAATGTGATGGGTTTGCCGGTCAAGGAGTTGTATGAGGAGCTTTTAAAGTATTAATTTGTTAAAAACTGGTTGAATGAAAGTTAAACCATTGATCCTGATTACCAATGACGATGGTGTTACGGCGCCGGGTATCAGGGCGCTGATCAGTTATATCCGCCCGTTCGGAAGGGTGGTTGTGGT
>CAZPWZ010000063.1:0-9286 GCA_964590675.1 uncultured Draconibacterium sp. | reverse complement strand
GAATGCTTCAAAGAAATTGGTGTTGTAGGTAACAGTCCTCGTCACTACAAAGGTTCCTGCGCTGGTATATGTATGCACTGCAAAGATCGGAAATGGCCCGGTATTGTATGTTACGATATTACCATCACCGAAATCCCATACCTCTTTAACAATGTTTCCACCCGGAATCTGCGGTGTAAACTCCATTTCTTCTCCAATACATTTGGGTGAATCGGAGGTAAAAAATGCTGAGGCAGTTCCCTGGATGGAGACTTGCTGCTGAATGCTGTTGGAACAACCATTTACTGCATCCGTCGCAGTAAGTGTCACAAGAAAGTTTCCCGGACCGGAATAAACGTGCGATGGGTCAGGTCCATATCCGAAGGTGCCATCGCCGAAATCCCATACAAGGTTGTTGCCGACACTGGCCCCGGTTATATTATGAAAGAGTATTTCCCAGTTCTGGGTGCCATTTACATAGGTGAAATCGACTGGCGGTTTTGGACTCACGACCAAAGGCGGGGTAATCGTATAGGTATTTGCACATCCGTCGGAATTTGTCGCCCGGAGTGAAACGCTATAATTTCCCACTGCGCTGAACATGTGCGTGGGATTCGGATCGGTGGAGGTGTTTGAACCGGAAAGCGGGTCATCAAAGTTCCACAGGTAAGCACTGATCTGGCTTCCGCCATTCAGCCCGCTGGTATTGGTAAAGGCGACTGCTTCGCCAAGGCAGGCGTTTCCAACCAGGAATCCAGCCATAGGGGCAGGATTCACAGAGACACCCTTAACAAAATAGTCCGAAATACAATTATTTGAATTGGTAACCCTTAATTTGGCAATATAGGTTCCCAGGCTTAAATATGTGTGCGTAATTGCCTCGGCAGGATCGGTACTGGTGTAGCTGGAGCCATCGCCAAAAATCCATTCAAGCTGGGTGATATTGCCAACCGGTGTAATTGATGTGGTTGTGAATTCCGTAGCTTCGCCCAAACAGGCCAGTGAATTTGTAAAGGAAGCCAATGGCACGGTGTTTTCAATAAACACCTCCTTGGTATAGGTATGCGTACAATATTTCGAATTGGTCACAATCAGTGTGACAGTATGCATTCCAAAATCCTTGAAAACATGCGTCACAAGCGGATTTGTACCTGAATTCACGATGTTGGAAGAACCACTGCCCGGGTCGCCAAAATCCCACTCATAGTAAATGATCGAAATATTCTCGGGATTATAACTTGGTTTGGGAAGCGAGGATGATGCGTCAAAGGATACCGGGTTGTAAAGGCAGTTATTGGGAACCGGTGCAGCCGAATTAGTAAAATTTGCAACTGGCTTGTACTGATCAGGGTTTACATAAACATAATCCGTAATCTGGTCTGTTTGGCCTGCTGAATTTGTAATGGTCAAGGTAACGTTGTAAGTAACGCCGGATGTTGGCGGAAAGGTGTGCTGTAACACGGCTGGACCTGGTGTAATGGGTGTTCCGTCGCCGAAGTCCCATGTATACGTGATACTTGGATCGGCATGAACCGATACATCGCCTGTAAAATTAACAACATTGAAGTAGCAGCCGCCGGTCGGATCAAACTGATAATAGAAATAAGCATGGAGCAAGGGCTGAACATTCACGGTTTTGGTTGCAACAACACCGGTGCATCCTGGAAAAAAAGCAGGATCATTATTCCATTCTGTAACTTTTACCGTATAGGTTCCTATCGTTTGCCATTTCACCTGGAGCTGGTTCTGGTTTGCAGGACCCACAATTGACCAGCCTGTTGCCGGGGTGATCACCCACTGGTACGAATGCGTTGGTGTACCAATCGTGGCAGGAGTAGAATAGGTGTAGGTTAAAGTTGCATTCTGGTCGCAGGCGATATCGGCCCCTGTAATCACAGGTTGCGTATCGGGACAGTCTTGCGCCCATACTTCAGGCACGATGGCTGTAAGCAACGAAGACAGGAGAATGCAGCGGAAAAATCGATGGAACATAGGGATGGAATTTATAGATGTTTATGCTCTGATATTTTATACTTAAATGTACGACAAAAGTTTCGCTCAAAAGGTTGCCTGCATATGGTAGTCATGTTGATAAAAATATCACAAAACCTCCGAAACAACAAAATTAACAAATAATTAGCGAATTTCAATGACTTCAGACAACCATAACACAACTATTTTTGTCCTGAGATAAAAGAAATTAAAAAATTTTGTTTTTGATTGAAACCATGTAATTTTGCAAATAACAATCCATATCCCATGAAAAAGTACGCCGTTGCAATAACAATTCTCATTTTCTCTTCGATTATCATACTTTCTGGCTGTAATAAAAACGAGGTTGAAGAACCTTGTAATGGGAAAGGCACCTTGAATGTCGAGAATAAACTTGATACCATCATTTCTGTGAAGGTTGAGCAAACACACAATACGGTAGAAATTGAAAAAGACTTTACGAAGCCTTTTTCATTAACCGGCAATCAACCCTACACGTTCACAATTGATGGTCCCAATTATCACATTGATACGACTATTTACCTCTCCTCCTGTGACAACAAGTTATTGATTGTTACAAAGTAGGCCTGCTACTTCTCAAACCTCAATTTACTGAAGTAAAATACCAGTCGCTTATTATTTGATTCGAGGGAAATATTCTTTATTTCATGGTATCCATAACTCAGAAAATAGTTTGCATACCATGGAACCAGTCTTCCCTTGCTTTCTGAAATCAGTTTATCCCCGGGAAACATAAGGTCAATGGCCGCAAAATCGAGTTTTTCAACTACCTTGCTTTCTGTGATGATTTTTGATCCAATCTTGCCATCGGTGATGTAGCATAATACATGGTCGTCACCGGACTGGAAGACAACCACTTTGGAAGACAATTCATGGGATACTATGTTTCTGATTTCCAGTGCATTATCCCATGTCAATTTTCCGTCAATGTTGAATCCCGCTACAATTGCATTGGCAAAACGGTAACCATCAAAAACCGAGTAGGAATTTGTATACGGTCTTCCATAGTAATCAAAATCTGTGAAATTTTCAGAATGGTACTGAGGAGCAAAAATCTCAGCAGCAATAACATACTGGTCTTTGAAGCGACTCATCCCCTGCAATAACACCGGCATATCAAGGGAGTATTCGCCCAGGGATTTGTTTTTCTTAAGCGCTTTCTTCTTCAGGCTCATAATATCCCGTTCATCAAGCAGGGAGCTGGCATGCTGTAATTCAAGATAATTGAAGAATTGAATCGATTTTTGAACGCCATTCTTTATGGTACTGGAAAAAAAACCAGTGGATTCGTCGGCACTTCGGGTTTTTGAGGTTGAAGTGCCCGTTCCATCACTATAAATTCCAAGCAATAAATATTCACCTGCCTGGGGTGATATCACATCCATCTGTTTTAGTTCCCTGCCGCCGGACAATGCCCCAATGAGTATCTCGGTTTTAATAATCCCGGATGTGTCGTAACGAACAAGGTAGTATTCATTGTCTTTTTTGGAAACCTGCCTGCCGACAACCGCCGTGACTGCTTCCGAGGTTGAATCCGGCTTCATCCATCGCACGGAAATCATGTTCCCTTGCCCAAGAGAGAAAGATTTTTCCAATCCCTGTTTCAACCGGATATTACGAATGCTCCCTGCTTGTCCCTTGATGTTGATTGCCAGCCATGCCCGATCCTGGCGAATTGCAAAGGATACCACTTCGGCATTTGCCGGCAGCATTCCCTTGTTCAGGATGAACGTGCCCTTTCTCATTACAACTCGCAGCAGTTCAAATTCATGGTCGGCCGAACGTGATTTTCCGCCGGACACAAAAAACAATGCCAGCGTGTCAGTCCCGGTTTGACTGTATATCAAATCCTGTTCATTGAGTAAGGGGACACTTTTCACCCAAACCTGCTGCATATTTGTATCATACAAGGAAAAATACCAGTTAACGTGCATTGGGTCAACTACTTCCTGGCTCCTGAAAAACAAAACAAGGCCCGAGGATCCGCAGGGAATGATCCGATAGGTTTCACTTGAAGATCTGGCAGGAATTTCGATGCGTAAAGGTTTATCGGGTGTATCGGTTACATTATTCTGTGACTTTCCTTCAACCATGGAGAGGGATGCGGCCAGCAGGATAAAAAAGATGTAAAGGGGACAACGCATGCGGCATTTGCTTCTGGATTACAAAAGTATTAAAAAAAAAGGTCACCCGGATGGAGCGACCTTCTCTTTCACATAACGCAGCAATTTATTGAACGATCAGTTTCCTGACCTGGGTATCATTTGATTGCGAATCAGAAACCTCGACAAAATAAACTCCTTTTGACAGGGTGTTCAGATTAAGCGAAAACTGCTGATGTACGGTTGATGTTTCCATGACGACATGGCCAACTACTGAAAGCAAACGGATCTCCTTTTGCCCTGCCGTGCTGAAGCGAAGCGAACAATTCCCGGAAGCAGGGTTTGGATAGATTGAGAAACCATTGTTTTTCCCGGCCTGTTCATTCATGCCAATGATCAGGTCACCTGTGATAATGATGTCATCAAGCTCCCATGTGGATGATTCTGTAGCGGTTGAGGTATATTTGAATCCAATGTATACCTGGGTTCCGTTAACACCGCTGATATTGACATTACCAGAAGGAGTCCAGAGCCAGTTACCGGCCGACCAGGTGGCCGACAAAGCAATCCAGGAAAAGTCATTGGGATTTGTGATTCCGTCATAATCGTTCGATATAAACAATTGTAACGGGTTTCCGGTATATTTGTATGCCGACTGAAAGGTCAGCAATTCGTTGGTATAAAGATTGAAATTCATTGGCGGGGAGATCATCCAGTCTTCATTTTCGAATGAGCTGCCCATATAGCCGCTTACTTTGGCACATGGCCCGCCATTAATGCCGTGGATGGAGTCGATGACCCATTCCTGGATGCCGGTTACGTTATAACGCATCCACGGACTAAATCCGTATGTTTCAAAATTCTGAGAATTGATCACGAGGGTATTTGGCGTTGTTGCATTGGCAGCAGGTGCCGATCCATCGGTTTTATAATTGATCAGTACGCCCGTGTTGGTATAGGGAAAGATTTTAAAGAAATATTGTTTGTTCCCCGGAAGGTTGCCAAAGGAGGCCTGTTGATTTCCCTGCAGAATGTTCAGCGCGCCATAACCATCTGCCAGGTTGGGATCATCAGACACCGGAGTTCCATCAACCGGGGCTGTAATGTTGTTTTGTTCACTGGCTAAAAGGAGGTAAGCGGCTGGTAACTGTGCTCCGACCGCATCGATCCACGCCAGGTTAACCGAAAACGGGGAGGGTGTCGCAGTAAAACTGGTCGGGTAGTTTGTAGGTTCAGGAACCGGGCCACCGGAGTAGGCTGTCCAGATGACATTGTCGATGGTAACCTGACCCGAATTTGAACTATCGGCCTGTTTGAACATCAGTGTAAAATCACCGGGGGTATTGACAACCACCGGGCCTGAGTTTACAACTGCACCCTGTAAGGTTGATATTACATTTTTAACCAATAGTCCATTGATGAATAAATTGAGGTCAACCGCAGTGGAAAAGGTTTGCTTGTAATCAAAACTAATGGTTCCGCAACCATTGTGAAGCGTTCCGGAGATGATCTTCGAGGTCATCGGGCGCTTTTTCCCAAATGTCGGTGAGGGAGCTATGATAACTGAGTCGCCGCGGCATTGGGTGTATGACCATGTTGATCCGTCCTGGCCAACGAAGGTGCCGTCGTGATAGGCATTCTGGGTTTCAGGATAGTTGGCAAAATTTTCATTTCCCTGTCCAAACGAAAGAGCGCTAACGGAAAGGAACAGTATCAGAAACAATAGATGTTTTTTCATAAGAATAGGTGTATGGTGTTATTGAATTTATTATTGAAGGATTAGTTTTTTAGATGCTATTTGCCCGCTGATGTTATCTGTAACCTGGATAAAGTAGATGCCGGTTTCCAGGGAGCTCAGCTGAAATTCAGCTTTTTTTCCACTTTCAGTGCGGAAATCGACAATCTGGCCGACTCCTGAAATGACTTTGATGGTGTAATCAGAAGCTTTGCTGAATGTAAGGGTGAAATTGCCGTTTTTTGCCGGGTTCGGATAGAATGTGAAGCCAACCTGTCCGGCGATATTTTCCATCCCATTGGTACCTACGGTGATGTAATCATGTCTGAATTTAACGTTATGCCCTGCGTTGTTTGTCACTGTAAGCGTTACATCAAACGCACCCATAACATTGTATTGAATCGGCGGAGGTGTTTTGCCATCAAACGTTGCCGGGGTTCCCTGTTCAAATTCCCAATGCCAGGCTGTTGCATTCGTTGATGATGCATCGGTGAAAATAACGCTTTGACCCATGAGGATGGCCGTATCATTGGCAAAGAAATTAGCCGTTGGGGCATAGGAACACCCGGCAAGCGGAGAGGCCCAGATAGAATCTCCCGCTCCGTTCACCGCCTGGTATTCAATCGCATGACGCCAGTTAGCCGGGTCGCTATTATTGGAATTTGGGTCACACAATTCGAGTGATGGTCCGCGGCCGTTGGCTATGGTATCCCAGGGAGGTGTTGAGAGAAAGTTGACAGAATCGACCACGTAACCATACAGGTCTTTCAAAACCAATGGTTCACCGGCATTGCTCAGCGCACCACTGGTCCATTGCAATGACGAAACATTAAAGGTGTTGGTCATGGCCGAAGCGCTTTTACTTACCAGCAGATATGACTGGGGATTTAAGGTTACCGGAGGGAAAATGAATTCAACGCCCTTGCTGAAATAGAAATTGTTGAGATCAACCGGGAGTACATCATTGTTGTAAATTTCGATAAACTCAAGTGAATCCGTTCCTGATTCAGGCGGGTTGTACATGATCTCGGTCATCACCAGTTTGGCGTTGGTAGGGCCAGTCACATGGATATACGCCATCTTGCATAAAACCTGGCTGCCATATTGATTGGTGACAGTTAAACATACTGTATAATCCCCTGAATAGTTATAGGTTATTCCGGTAGGATTTTGTGCTGTGGAGGCATAGGGTGTTCCACCAACAAAGGACCAGTTCCACGACTCCGGACAGTATTGGGTGGCATCAGAAAAGTCGATGCTCTGCCCTACTGTGATATTCAGGGTGCTTGCAGTGAATTCAGGCAGTGGCGGCAAGATTTCACACAGGGTGGTAAATGAATACATATTGCCGTATCCTGTTCCGTTGGCATTGGTGGCATAGGCCCGAACATAATAGGTCGTATTGGGGGTTAAACCCGACATGATACTTGTAAACGGACCGGTTGATCCTGGTTCCGTGGTATGGCTTCCGGTGATGGTAGGATTCGGAGTGGTAGCATAGCATAACCCGCGGGCGGTGATAGCTGCACCACCATCACTGGTAACATCACCTCCACCCTGCGCCGAGAAGGGTGTGATGTTGGTGAAAGTTGAGTTGGTGGTTACCGCTGATACGATGCTGGCCTTGCCAATGATCAGGATGTCATCAACTTCCCAGAGTGCTGCAACGGTCGGAGAGGTGGAAATATAGCGGAAGGCCACATGGACATTGCTTCCATTATAACCGGACAGATCAATATTTCCTGAATTGGTCCATATATAACTACCTGTAGATAAAGTGGCTGACAAAGGAGACCAGGTCGCGGAGGAAGGATTTGCACCGGTGATATAATTGGTCGAAATTTTTATCTCTAATTCCGGACCGGTGAAATTTTTTGCAGTTTTGAATGTAAATGTCTCATTCTGAAAAGAGTTAAAGTCCATTGACGGGGAGATCAGCCAGTCATCGGAGGCCTCTGAACCTCCATATCCGTTGATATAGGCATAATAATTTGAAGCGGGCGGATTAGGCTGAATAATCCAGCCTTTATTACTGGCAACTGAGATTGTATCCCAGGGATCAAAGGACTGGTCTTCAAAGTTTTTTTGATTTATAATAACGTAATCCGGGGTTGTTGCAGAATCAGAGGGTGGTATTCCGTCAGTTTTATAAGTAATATTCGATCCGGAGTTGGTGTATGGGAATATTTTAAAATGGTAGGTAATGTTACTCAATAAGTTTGCAAATGAACCGCTCTGGACTCCGGGGATTACATTCAATGCACCCGTTCCGGCTGCAAGGTTCGGGTCGTTCATGACCGGCACGCCATTTACCGGGGGTTGAATGTTATTTGCATTGCTTGCAAGAACCAGATAGCCTGTGGGTAACTGTCCGCCAACGGCATCAGTCCAGCTGAGGTTCACTGAAAACGGCGCCGGAGTGGCCGTAAAGGCAGTAGGATAATTGTCGGGCACCGGAAGAAGGGCATTCGCATAAATAGCAGCCCATGTAGTACCAACCCTGATACCGTCGACCTGGACATTTTGGGAGGCATTGAATTGTCTTAATGCCACGCTGCCCGGTATAATATCAGCCTGGGTTGCATCCGTCAGCGGCCCGATAGTGGGCGATCCCGGTTCGGTGGCCGGCATCGGTGTGTCGAAAATAAACATACTGACCCTGTCGTTGGTGGTACCGGCCATTATTTCATATTTCAGCACAAGCAGGTATGTGGTTCCGGCAGTGAATGTCGTAGCTGCATAAGTTCCTGCATTACTGCCAACCCCCACACCAAAATGATTCGTCGCATCCATATAAACCCTGCCCCTGAAAGTAGTACCAACCGGACTGGGACCGATATGAAGAAAATAACCGGCAGCAACAGTGGTCACATTGACCATGAAAGAAACATACACCGAGCCGGAGGATTGCGGTGCAAAGGTTTTGTTAACATCCTCCCCGTTATTGTCAAGCAGGGCTGCATTTCCAATCCCTGAGTCGACGTAACCGGTGAAGGTAAGTCCTGAGTTGCTCACGGTAATTGGCTGTGTGCCTGCACCGGAGTGGGCCGTCCATCCGTTGGCGGTCAATAATGATCCTGCGGGATAGGAAAAATTCTCATCCAGCAGTAATTGCCCGTAACTGAACATTTGCAATCCAAAAAGCAAAAATACCGCGCAGAAAAGAGGCAACAAAGTAAATTTCTTCATACTATTTTGTTTTAATATTTCATTTGTTTTCAAGGAGGATTCCCGGGAAAGTCAACCCGGTTTCCGGCAACTACAAATATGAGAAATATTTCCGGATAATTTAAGGCGACTTATTAACAAATTGCTAAAACAAGCGGGGTTGGTCTTCGTAAAAACCAACCCCTCTTCGAAAATAGTTACAATTTCAATACAGCACTATTTGTCTTTGACCTCTTCAAAGTCAATATCGGTCACTTCATCATTGTCTGGTCGTTTCTGACCTTGCTGG
>CAZPWZ010000062.1:0-9380 GCA_964590675.1 uncultured Draconibacterium sp. | reverse complement strand
ACCGAGGCCATGCGACGCATGACTTTTCCCCTGGTCGACCGGCTTAAGCTGATACCGGTTGATATGTTTTACGGAAAGTATTACATGCTGGCAATCCCTGCAGTTTTTCTGATTCTTGCAGGTATAAATCCAAATGGGTACTCTTTCGACATGGCCCTGGGATCGGGATGGAAAGCCATTGTTAATTTATACGCAGCCTACCTGGCCGGATGTGTGCTGGCACCAGCGCTGTTGCCATGGATACCATTCCGCCGTTTTTCTGTCAAAGGTCTTTCCACTGGCTGGTTTGCAGCGCTGCTTCTTCTGTTTGCGGGCACCTTGGGGACAACATTAACTGAACAAATTTCTTGGTTCCTGATGATGGGAGGACTCTCCTCATTTATGGCCATGAATTTTACCGGATCCTCGACCTTTACCTCACTATCGGGGGTTCAGAAAGAGATGAAAACTGCTCTGCCGGTGCAGATTGCCATGGTCTCCATTGGGCTAATCGGATGGGTATTAACCAAATTTCTTAGCTTATGAACGGATTCGTATACCTCCCGGACGTTGTGACACTCGAGCTGGATGCAACCCTGTGCAATGGTTGCCGGATGTGCACATTTGTTTGTCCTCACGCAGTCTTTGGAATCGAAAATAAAAAAGCGGTGATACTTCATAAGGACCTTTGTATGGAGTGCGGCGCCTGTGCTAAAAATTGTGAACCAGGAGCAATCATCGTAAAATCAGGGGTTGGTTGCGCTGCAGGGATCATCAATGGATTAATACGTGGCACTGAACCGACGTGTGATTGTGATTCATCGGGGGGATGTTGCTAATTGTTTACTCAAATCTTCAAATCTTCAAATCTTTAACATATGACAACGAGACTTAAATTTCTGGACCGGTATCTTACCTTGTGGATTTTTCTGGCCATGGCCATCGGTGTTTGCTGGGGCTGGCTTTTCCCCGGCATTGCCGGTTTCTGGAATTCAATGTCGTCGGGGACCACCAATATCCCCATTGCCATCGGTCTTATCGTGATGATGTACCCGCCGCTGGCAAAAGTTAAATACGAGGAGCTCGGTGATGTGTTTAAAAACACAAAGATCCTTGGATTGTCGTTGGTTCAGAACTGGCTGATCGGCCCGGTGCTGATGTTCCTGCTGGCCATCATTTTCCTGCAGTTCAACGTGGATTACATGTACGGGTTGATCCTCATCGGATTGGCCCGGTGCATTGCCATGGTGATCGTATGGAACGAGCTTGCCAGGGGAGATACTGAATATTGTGCCGGGCTGGTTGCCTTCAACTCCATTTTCCAGGTCCTCCTGTTCTCGGTTTATGCCTACCTGTTTATCGCGGTCTTTCCAGCCTGGTTCGGACTTCCGACAAACAGCGCCGTGGAAGCCATCACCATAAAACAGATCGCCGAAAGTGTTTTTATTTACCTTGGGATCCCATTCCTGGCAGGATTTCTCACCCGTTTTATCATGATCCGGGTGAAAAGCAAGGAATGGTATCATACGAAGTTTATCCCCAAAATCAGTCCGCTCACCTTGATCGCGTTACTATTTACTATCCTGGTGATGTTTTCCCTGAAAGGCGAGTATATCGTAAAAATCCCCCTGGATGTGGTGAGGATTGCCATCCCCCTGGGCATTTATTTTGTAATCATGTTCGTGCTGTCATTCTGGATGAGCAAGAAGGCCGGAGCAACCTATGAACAATCGGCTACCCTTTCCTTTACGGCGGCAAGTAATAATTTTGAACTGGCCATTGCCGTTGCCATTGCAATTTTCGGTATAAATTCAGGTGAAGCTTTTGCGGCAGTGATCGGACCATTGGTGGAGGTTCCCGTTATGATAGCGCTGGTGAATGTGGCTTTGAAAATTAAAGTGAAGTATTTCTAGCCACTGCCCTGTTCAGATGCATTGGTTTTCTCTGTATCTTTACAGTCATTAAATAATGAAGATATTTACACTGATATTATCCCTTTACGTTTTGGTCCTTATCGCTATCCCATGCGTTGACAGGCCGTTTGAAAGAGCCATGCATCCTACTGAGCATCCGGACAATGCATGTCATGGCAATCACAATGAGGCTGACCACTGCTCCCCTTTCTGCGATTGCAATTGCTGCGGAAACCAGGTTGTTTCAATTGAATGCATTTTACTGTCAGAAGTAAGCTCCTTTCAGCGAAAAGCAGTATTCTGGTACCCAACCAAATTTATTTCCGAGCCTTACTGTTCTATCTGGCTACCCCCTGAATTAATTTAATACTTCTGGTTTATTTATCCGGATTGATGCAACCTGCATTGGATCCCGGATTCAGGTATTAACAATTATTAATTCAATTGCCATATGATAGAACGGATCATTCAATTTTCCATAAGGAACAAGATTATCATTGGTTTGTTTACCCTTGCATTGGTTGTATGGGGAACCTATTCGCTTGTTCATCTGCCCATTGATGCGGTTCCTGATATTACCAACAACCAGGTGCAGATTATCTCGAGGGCACCTTCCCTGGCTGTTCAGGAGGTTGAGAGTTTCATCACGGCCCCTGTTGAGGTGGCGGTAGCCAATATCCCCGACATGATCGAACTCCGGTCTATTTCCCGTTTAGGGTTATCTGTGATTACCGTGGTTTTTAAAGACGATGTGGACATATACTGGGCAAGGCAGCAGATCGGGGAGCGGCTCCGTGAAGCCGAAGACCAGATTCCACAAGGGTTAGCTAAAATAGAAATGGCACCTATTTCAACCGGATTGGGTGAGATCTTCCAATATACCCTTGAAATTCAGAAGGGGTACACAGATAAATACACCATCATGGACCTGCGTACCTGGCAGGATTGGATCGTTCGGCGCCAGATGCTCGGTACTCCTGGAGTTGCCGATGTAAACAGCTATGGTGGGCTGGTCAAGCAATATGAGATCGCGGTGAATCCCGAAAAACTGCGGGCAATGGGCTTTTCGCTCACCGATATTTTTGTTGCCCTCGAAAACAACAACGAAAATACAGGCAGCGCTTACATTGATAAGAAACCTGAAGCCTATTTTATACGTGGGATTGGTCTTGTGAAAACACTTGCCGATATCGAAAGCATTGTAGTCAGAAGTATCAACGGGATGCCTGTACTGATCCGTGATGTGGCAACCGTTCAGTATGGCAGTGCCACCAGATATGGGGCCCTGGTTTCTGATTCGTCGGAAGCGGTAGGTGGCGTTGTGATGATGCTCAAAGGAGCCAATGCCCATGAGGTAATCAAGGAGGTCAGGAATAAAATTGCCTCCATTCAGAAATCGCTCCCTGAGGGAGTTGTTATCACACCCTATCTGGACCGGACTGATCTTGTTGATCGCGCCATCGGCACGGTTTCACGCAACCTGATCGAAGGGGCATTGATCGTGATCTTCATCCTGGTGCTGCTCCTTGGAAATCTAAGAGCAGGACTTATCGTGGCATCGGTTATCCCGCTGGCCATGCTTTTCGCAATTTCCATGATGAGGTTGTTTGGAGTTTCGGGGAACCTGATGAGTTTGGGAGCCATCGATTTCGGATTGATCGTGGACGGAGCTGTCATCATTGTCGAAAGCATCGTTCACCGGATCACACAAAGCAAATCCCGTCATACGGGGCTCAGGGTGCTTTCTCAAAAACAGATGGATGAGGAAGTATTCCAGGCATCGAGCCGTATCCGAACTGCTGCGGCATTTGGTGAAATCATCATCCTGATCGTTTATCTTCCCATACTCGCCCTTGTGGGCATTGAAGGTAAGATGTTCAGGCCCATGGGGCAGGTGGTGAGTTTTGCCATCCTCGGGGCATTTATCCTTTCCCTTACCTGGGTTCCTATGATATCGGCTGTTTTTCTAAGTAAACGAACCGAACACAAAAGGAATGTTTCGGATAAAATAATGGAATGGTGCCACAAGGCATTTAATCCTGTTATCACCCTGGCCCTTCGTCACAAATTTTCCGTGGTGATGATCTCAGTCGTGTTGTTCGTCGGTAGTTTATTCCTTTTCAGCCGATTGGGTGGTGAGTTTATTCCACAACTCGAAGAAGGGGATCTGGGTGGGCTGGTTATCACGCTTCAGGGCGGTTAACCAACCAACACAGTGGAAGTGGTTCAAAAGGCCAATAAAATACTGCGGGACAATTTTCCGGAGATAAAACACATTGTGTGTAAAATAGGACCCGGTGAAATCCCCACCGATCCCACACCCATGGAAACTGGTGATTACATTGTTACATTGAAGGATAAAAGCGAATGGACCACCGCTAAAACCAGGGAAGAACTGGTGGAAAAGATGGAAGAGAAACTCGCCGTACTTCCGGGGGTGAAATTTGAGTTCCTTCAACCAATCCAGCAACGATTCAACGAACTGATGACCGGCTCGCGGCAGGACGTGGCCATTAAACTCTATGGTGATAACCTTGATACGCTGACCTTTAAAGCAGCGGAAATAGAAAAACTGATCATGAACACACCCGGCGTTGCAGATGTGAATGTTGAAAAGGTGACCGGGCTTGCCCAGATCCAGATTGAATACAACAGGCAGCGAATGGCTCAGTACGGACTGTCGGTTACCGATATCAACCGGGTTCTTAAAGCGGCTTTTGCCGGAAGTAATGCCGGGGTGGTATTCGATGAGGAGAAACGGTTCGACCTCGTGGTCCGCCTCGACAAGGAGCACCGCCGGAATATTGATGATGTCAGGAATCTTGCGATTGCCTTGCCTGATGGCCGGCTGATAACCCTTGACCAGGTTGCCCTGATCGAAATCAAGGCAGGTCCGGCACAAGTTTCAAGAGAGAATACCAAACGACGCATAACCATCGGATTTAACGTTCGGGGCAGGGATGTGCAGAGTGTGGTTCGTGAGGCTGAGATAGTGATCGATAAAGGTTTGAAATTACCGGTTGGTTACTACACGACTTTCGGTGGTCAATTCGAAAACCTGGTTGCTGCACGCGAACGCCTGGCTATTGCAGTTCCGGTTGCTTTGTTGCTGATTTTTGTTTTGCTCTTTTTTACATTTCACTCAGTTAAACAGACTTTTCTTATTTATTCAGCCGTACCGATGGCTGCTATTGGGGGAGTGGTCGCGCTGTGGATGCGCGACATGAATTTCTCCATTTCGGCCGGTGTTGGCTTTATTGCACTGTTCGGTGTGGCCGTATTGAATGGCATTGTGCTCATCGCAGAATTCAACCGTCTCGAAAAGGAAGGAATAACTGACATTTCCGTTCGGGTACTCAAGGGGCTCAAAACACGGTTGCGTCCTGTTTTAATGACTGCAGCAGTGGCTTCCTTCGGATTCCTTCCCATGGCCTTGTCCTCTTCGGCAGGAGCAGAGGTCCAGAAGCCGCTTGCTACCGTTGTTATTGGCGGATTGATCTCTTCAACCTTTCTTACACTGGTTCTCTTACCGGTACTGTACATTCTGTTTACCGGGAGCAGCTTAATAACTTCGCTCAAAAAACTGAAATTCAAGTTTGTCACGGCAATGGTCTTAATAATCCCGGCCGTTTTTGGCGCAACTGATGCCAAGGCCCAGCAAGCCAAACTGATCAATCTGCACGATGCCATACAAATGGCGCTCGACAGCAACCTGGCTGTTCGTTCTTCAGGTTATGCCGTCAATGTTCAGGAGGCGCTGAAAGGGGCATCGTGGGACATTCCTAAAACTATGGTTGAAGGGCAATACGGGCAGATCAACTCTTACAGCAACGACAATAGTTTTACGGTTTCACAGTCCTTTGCTTTTCCTTCAGAATATATTAACCGTCACCGGCTGGCCAATGCCAATGTAAAAAGCAGTGAATGGCAGCGAATGGCAACACAGATGGAAATTGCAACACAGGTCAAAGACATATACTGGCAGATGGCTTACCTTTATGCAAAGCAGAAATTGCTGATATACCAGGACAGTCTCTTTTCGGGTTTTCTAAGGGCTGCTGAATACAGGGCAAAAACAGGCGAGACAAACCGGCTGGAGATGACCACAGCCCGATCACAGAGTCTCGAAGTGAAGAATCAGCTGAACCAGGTTACCGCCGACATTGGTATTTCTGTGCGGAAACTGCAAACGATACTGAACACAAACGCTCCTTATTACCCGGCCGATACGTTGCAACGCATTGTTTTAATGACTATTAGCGATAACGCAACAGTTGACGCAAATCCTACACTGGGTTATATGAAACAACAGGTTGAAGTGGCGCACATGGAGAAAAAAGTGGAAGGAAGCATGGCAATACCTGATTTCAGTGTCGGTTATTTCAGTCAGACCATGCAGGGCATTCAGGATGTGGATGGGACACCCCGGTCGTTTGGTAAGGGAGACCGGTTTACGGGGTTTCAGGCTTCCATTGCAATTCCCCTGTGGTTTGGACACTCCATGGCAAAAACAAAATCGGCAAGACTTAGGGAGCAGGTTGCGGCTACCAATGCAGAATATTATACCAAATCGCTCACTGGCAGTTATCAATCCCTGCTTGATGAATACCGAAAGTACAGCCAGAGCATTTCATATTACGAGAAGCAGGCGGTTCCTGAGGCGAATATGATCATCGATCAGGCCAACCGCAGTTATAAAGCCGGGGCAGTCGATTATCTCGATTATATAATGATGCTGAACCGTGCACTGGGTATCAGGCAAAATTATCTCGATGCATTGAACGCATATAACAAAACCATTATCTCCATTGAATTCATTACAGGTAAAACATTTTAATACTCAAGACAATGAAAACAATAAAACATAGCATCCTGTTTCTTTCCATGATCAGCCTGGTCACCTTCTCTGGCTGCAAAGAACAGAAATTAGACGAACACGGACATGCAGCAGGAACGCATGCCGAAAGCGGAGAGGCAAAAGATCCTAAAGCAGCAGGTGCAGAAGGTGAACACGAATTGCTGCCCGAGGATATTGTTGAACTGAACGCCGATCAAATAAAAATGGCCGGGATTGAGATGGGCACAGTGCAGATGCGGCAGGTGAGTGGTGTGATCAAAGCCAATGGGCTGGTTATGTCGGCACCCCAGAATACTGCTTCGGTAAGTGTTCCTATGGGTGGGTTTGTAAAATCGACAGGATTGTTGCCTGGCAGTACGGTTAAAAAGGGGCAAACCCTGGTAACCATCGAGAATACGGAATTCGTGGACCTGCAACAAAACTACCTGGAAACCAAAAGCAAATTCGAGTTTGCAGAAGCCGAATATAAGCGGCATACCGAATTATACAAGGAGGATGTTTATTCACAGAAAAACCTGCAGCAAACAACCGCTGATTACCGGAGTTTGAAAGCCCAGCTAAGGGGCATGGAACAGAAATTACTTGTAATTGGCGTAAACCCTGCCACACTTACCGAGGATGGTATATCATCGACTATTTCTATTCATTCGCCCATAAGTGGCTATATTAAAACCGTGAATGTAAGTTTGGGGAAATCGGTTTCCCCTTCGGATGTGCTCTTTGAAATTGCCAATACCGACAACCTGTTGCTGGAACTCTCACTCTTCGAAAAAGATGCAAATGCCATTACTGCAGGGCAGGTTGTTCATTTTGGAATCAACAACGAAGTGCATGAACATAAGGCCGTTATCTACCAGACCGGTAAATCGATCAATACGGATAAAACCTACAAGGTATTTGCTACGATAAAGCTGCCCTGTCCGAATGTTCTGCCGGGTATGTATGTTTTGGCGCATATCGAAAGAACCGACAAGCAGGTAACTGCCGTACCCGACGATGCCGTCGTTTTGTTCGATAACAAATATTATATATTCGCTTTTGAACGCGATAAGGAGGAGGGGGGAAAGCCCTTTACCGAATACCGGTTTATCGAAGTGGTCAAAGGCGAAACCAATGATGGCTTTACGGAAATCCAACTTCCCGGTACATTTGATTTGCAGAACACCAAAATTGTAATCAAAGGGGCGTATCAGTTGCTTTCGGCAAAGAAGAATGCAGGGGAAATGACCTGTGGTTGATGGAACTAAAAACTATATGATTTCAATCTGATATAAGACTGGTTCATCTCCAACTCACCATTGAGATACATCTCATTGATGGCAAGCCAACCCGACAAGTCATAGAAGAACCTGGAAGCGTCAATTTTCCCCTCCTTCAGCAAAGTTGAGAGATACATGTTGAAATCAGTGGCGACAATGCCAGTCCGGATCTCTTCAAGCGATGACTGAGATAATTTACACTGCTCATAAAGGCCCGAAATCTCATAATACAAGCCATTCCGGTACTCTTCCCATTGAAGGCCAATCAGCCGCTCTTCACTTTGGGTCCGTTTCACAGTATTGGCATTCTCCCACAAAGGGATGCTCATCCCGAGATGCAGCCCTTTCAAATCCTGATATAACGTACTCTCCGAATAATACCCGGCTTCAAACTTTGGAAGCCACTTGCTTTTAGCCAGTTTCACCTCCTTTTCACGGATAAACTGCTGACCCTTGATGAAATTCAGATCAGGATTTCGTGCCATGATCCTGTTTAAAACCGTATCCAAAACAGGCAATGATTCCACCGCAGAGTAGAAAGTATCAGCAACTGCGATCGGAATACCTCCGTTGAGGCCTGTAAGTTGCATCGTCAGGGTTTGTTTCCGGATCTCGTTCTGCCTGATCTTGACCAGCAGGACAGACTCAAGCCATTTTTTCTGCGAATATTCCACAGCATCGATGGCGCCGAGTTCAAACTTGGTTTTGAGTCCGGCAACGAATTGAGCGGTAGTATGCTGCAATTGCTTCAGCAAAATTGCGTACTTGTTGACGAAAATAAGTTCAGTGTAAAGTTCAGCCGCCTGCCGGAGAATATCCTGCTTCCTGCTCAACAACCTGTACTGGTTGGCATTTCCATGAAGACCTGCTATTTTGTTTTGCAGGATATACACCGACGGAAAATCGAATGCCTGGGTGACCCCGAAGTCGGTTTTGTTTCCCAGTTCGGTGGGTTTCCCGGTCATATAGTTATATTCGATCGTCGGGTTAGGAAGAAATATCCCGGTCTTTTGACGGATATTGTCAGCCTCAACCTGTCCCTGTGATGTTTTCAGCGATTTATTATTCAGTGCAATGCTCTCCAGGAGTTTATCCATGGAAGATTGCGGCATCACGTTCCCGATGAAGAACATTGTGACAATAAAGATTATTCCGCTACGCATGGCTTTCTCTCCTGTTAATTAAAATGTAAACAATAGGAATGATGAAAAGGTTCAGCAGGGTGGAAGAGAAGAGCCCTCCCAGGATCACCTTGGCCATCGGACTTTGAATCTCGTTTCCCTGGGCATTATAAGCCATGGCCATAGGGATCAAAGCAAGTCCGGCGGTGAGTGCCGTCATCATGATCGGGCTGAGTCTTTGAACAGAACC
>CAZPWZ010000061.1:0-9488 GCA_964590675.1 uncultured Draconibacterium sp. | reverse complement strand
CTGGCTTGTAAAAGCAAGTCCCCGGTCGGGAAGTTTTTCCTTGACTTTCCGCGCTACCTCATAGGCGCCGCCCATGTCGTCGCCCTCCGCAACAATCACGATCCCCGACGTTTTACTCCTGCGCCAGTCATGCTTCAGCAGGCGGGTCATGTTGTCGATGTATGTCGTTGTTTCCGGCACCAGGATGAATTCCGCGCCGCAGGCTATACCACTCCGTAGTGCAATGAACCCGGCATCACGCCCCATCACCTCGATAAAAAAGAGCCGTTCATGGGAATTCGCCGTATCACGTATCTTGTCAGCAGCTTCGACCACCGTGTTGATGGCCGTATCATAACCAATGGTGGCATCGGTGCCGTAAAGGTCATTGTCGATGGTTCCCGGTAAACCGATGATCGGAAAATTAAACTCCTTTTCGAAAATGGAAGCCCCGGTGAAGGTGCCGTTACCACCAATGACTACCAGGGCGTCGATGTGCTGCTGCCTGAGATTGTCATAAGCCTGCAAACGCCCCTCATATTCCATGAAGCGCTTGCTTCGGGCTGTTTTCAGGATAGTTCCGCCACGTTGAATGATATTCGAAACCGAGTTGCTGTTCATCTGCTCAATCTGGTTGTCAATCAATCCTTCGTATCCGCGATAGACTCCGAAAACATCGAGTCCGCAAAAAATCGAGGTTCTTACAACTGCCCTGATGGCAGCATTCATTCCAGGAGAGTCGCCCCCTGAGGTCATTACTCCGATTCTGGTTATCTGAGGCATATGCTGTTATAATTTGGTTTATATCTGGTGGACAGGTGGGCAGGTGGACAGGTGGACAGGTGGACGGGTGGACGGGTGTACATGGGGGCAAAATTACAAATTTTACTTTTCCGCCAGGTGGATCACGAAACCCTCTTATGAAATTGCAGGATGGCCTTTTTTCCCGGCAAACAGGTCAAACTTAATAAACCTGCATTCGAGAGGACCATTGAATACCGGGATCCTCCGGGACGGACGAAGGCCGATAAATTTGATCGACTCCAGGTCTGATGAGATCAGCCACGCAGTATACCCGGCATATTTACGTTTCAGCGTGTCACCGATCATCTTGTAAAATGCAAGTGAATCTTCTATCTGCAGCCGCTCGTCATAGGGAGGATTGGAAATAATAAAACCTTTTTCAAACGGAGGCCTTGCATCCTCAAATGATTTAACTTCCAAGGAAATATCCTCGAAAAGGTTGGTGTACTTCAAATTTTCACGGGCTGATTCAATGGCCCGGTCCGACCGGTCGGACCCATGCATGATCAATCGATCTGATGTGATCAGCTGGTTACAGTCATGCTTCACCTTCTCCCATAGCGCGGCATCATAATCCCGCCATTTCATAAATCCCCACTGTTCCCGGAAAAAACCGGCAGGAATATTCCTGGCCAGCATGGCCGATTCAATCAGCAACGTTCCGGAACCACACATGGGATCAAATAAGGGCGTTACCCTGTCCCATTCCGACAGTTGAACCAGACCCGCAGCAAGGACCTCATTGATGGGTGCGGGCCCCGTGCTTTTCCTGTACCCGCGGCGATGAAGCGACTGCCCCGACGAATCGAGCGCCACCGTGCACGAATCCTTAAAAAGATGCACATTGATCTTAAGATCCGGGTTTTCGATGTCCACTGAAGGCCGTTTGCCCAATTTTTCCCTGAGCCTGTCGACGATCGCATCCTTCGATTTTTGCGCGACAAACTGCGAGTTTGTAAATACCGTATAGGAAATTACCGCATCAATGGCCAGTGAGTGTTCTGCATCCAGGTAGTCCTCCCATGGAAATTCATGGATCTTATCGTACAAATCCTGTTGCTCTGTAATTTCAAAATGAAATAAGGGTTTCAGTATTCGCAGGGCAGTCCGGCAGGTGTAATTGATTTTATACAATGTTTCGGTATCGCCTGAAAATGAGACGGCCCGGTTCAGTTTCATTACGCTGTCTGCACCCAGTGCCTCCAGCTCACGCGCCAGCACCTCTTCCAGGCCCGAAATGGTCTTTGCAATCAATGGAAATGCCATTTTATCCAAGGTTAATTTTTTGGAAAGTTACGACTATTTTAAATTCTTATCTTTGAAAAAAATCATTGTACATGAACCGTCCTTTCCTGCTATTCCTGCTGATGTTCCTGATCGTCACCACCGGCTGCCTTGCCCAGGATCAATTCCTTGTAACCGGCAGAGTGATCGATTTGAGGACTAAAGAATCCCTTGCCTTTGTCAACATTGTCATTAACAGCAGCAACACCGGGGGTACCACAGATATTGACGGGAAGTTCACCCTGCGATCGGGCGTTCGCATTTATTCGATCAGGCTTTCTTATGTTGGTTATGAATCAAAGATCGTCACCATCGGGGAGCGGACCAAGGACCTGGTAATCCAGATGACACAAAAGGACATTGATCTGCAGGAAGTTGAAATTCTTCCGGGCATTAATCCTGCCCATCGCATCATTCGCAATGTGATTGATAACCGCGATATAAACGACCCGGAGAAGGTGAGCACTTTTTCTTACACTGCCTACGATAAAACCGTATTTACCGTAGATATGGACACCACCCTGGATAATGATTTCTCGGCCCTGGTCGACACCTCGATGATGCAGAATATAAAAGGGATGGAGGTCGGATTTTCGATGAGCTCCGATTCGGTGAAGATGGATTCCGCCATGAAGGATTCCACAACACGGCTCATTGAACAACTCATCAGCAACCAGTACCTGTTCCTGATGGAAAATGTGACCAAACGAAAATTCATGGCACCTGATAAAAATTATAACAAGGTGATTGCCACCAAAATGTCGGGATTCAAGGACCCGATCCTGGTTTTCCTCACGACGCAGATCCAGTCATTTTCCTTCTACAAGCCTTTCATTTCGATCATGATGAAAGACTACATCAACCCGATCGGAAGCGGCAGTTTCAGTAAATACTTTTTCAAGATTGAGGATACGACCTACATGGGCAGGGATACTATTTATATACTTTCGTTCAGGCCCAGAAAAGGAACCAATTTCGATGGGATGAAGGGAGTTATTGCGATCAACACCCACAATTGGGCCATCCAGAATGTTACCGCCGAACCATTTTCAAATGACGGGGGGATCATGATCCGTATCCACCAGCTCTACGAACTGATCGACGGGGTGCAGTGGTTTCCTGTTCAGCTCAATACCGATGTGGCATTCAATAACCTACGGATAGGCAAATACAAGGCGGTAGGCAGCGGACGGAGTTATATCCGCGATATCGTGCTCAATCCCGAACTGGTGCGGCGGGAGTTCAACCACCTGGATGTGGAGGTTGATAAAGACGCCACCATGAGGAGTGAGCCATTCTGGAACCAGTATCGTACTGACAGTTTGAGCCGAAAGGACCGGCAAACCTACAAGGTGCTTGACAGTGTGGGGGAAGCCAACAACTTCGACAAAATGGCCAGGACCCTGCAAACCGTGCTGACGGGCCGCATTCCATGGGGACCCATTGATATCGACCTCAACCGGATACTCAATTACAACACGTATGAGGGTTTGGTTGTTGGCGCAGGGATACATACAAACGACCGGCTTTCCGACTGGTTTAAAATTGGAGGCTTTTACCAGTATGCCTTTGGCATCTCGACTTCAAAGTATGGCGGCGATGTGAGTTTCCTTGTAAACCGGAGGCACGACCTGACATTCACAGCATCAGCATTTTATGACCTGGTAGAATCGGGCGGAGTCACCTATCCCACGGATTATGAATCGATTTTATCCGGCAATTTCCGGCAATTAATGCTCAGGAAGCTCGACCGGACGGAAAGTTTTAATTTTTCCATGGGATTCCGGGCATTCAAATACGTTCTCTTTAATGTGGGTCTTTCCAATAATTTCAAGAAGTCGACCACCTATGACCTTGCAACCATCGAGGGAAGCGCTGTACTGCTCGAAGACCAGTTCCGGTTCACGACGGTTACAGCAGGATTCAAATGGGCTTATGGTGAAAAATTCATCCAGACAATCAATAACAAAATCTCGCTTGGCACAAAATTCCCGATCGTGTGGTTTGAATACACGAGGGGTATTAAAAATTTTATCGATGGTGAATTTGACTATAACCGGATAGATGTAAAAATACGTAAAACATTTAACATCAAATATTTAGGAAAATTAACCTTCCAGCTTAACGGAGGATATATTGATCAGCCGATTCCGGCATGCAACCTCTATTACGCGCCGGCAAGTTACCGGCTGATAACACTGTATGCTCCTTACAGCTTTGGAACCATGCGCAGCAATGAATTTCTTTCAAACAAGTATGCCTCCCTTTACCTTTACCATGATTTCGGGTATTTGCTTTTCAAAGGGAAGAAATGGTTTCATCCTGAATTTGCCTTGTCACAGAACATCGGATTCGGCTGGCTTGATCATCCGGAGAGATACGCCTATAACTCCATTAATCCCAGGGTGATGGATCTGGGTTATTACGAATCAGGTTTGCTGATCAATAACCTGGTGAACCTCCAGTTATATACCATTGGCATCGGTGCCTTTTACCGGTGGGGGCCCTATTCATTTGATAACGTAGGAGATAATTTCGCCTATAAGATTTCAATGATTTTCCCTTTTTAATGTCAGGCTTGGTGGACAAGTGGACAGGTGGATAGGTGGACAGGTGGACAGGTGGACAGGTGGACAGGTTTAGCAGTGGACCAGTGGACTAGGGGACCAGTGGACTGGTGGACTGGGGGACAGGTGGACAGGTGGACAGGGGTCAGGAGACAGCGGACAGGGGTCAGGAGACAGCGGACAGGGGTCAGCGGACTAAGGGACTGGGGGGCTTTGGAGAATTTGGTAACATATTGACTGTATATCAGTTGGGCAAAACATCAGGGTTCCATTTTCTACCAATTTAGATTGTTTCGAAATTTCTGTCAGGTATCCCAAGGTTTAATTATTTATTTACATTTGTACATATAATTTCCGTCAAGTAGTTAAATATGGAAGAAAACAATACTTCACATTCCCCACACGAAGGAGAAAATCAAAAAGGATCTTCGCGCCGCGATTTTCTGAAAAACCTTGGTCTGGCTGGTGTAGGCGTGGCCACTGGTGCAGCGGCTTTATACTCCGGTCATATTTTTGAGGCCAAAAAGGAAATTTCGGGCGATCAAAAGATACTGCTCACCCAGGATGGAAAACTGGTGCATGTAGACTCCCTGGAAATCAAAGCAATGGAAAAAACCGGGGAGGATTTGCTTCAGGCTGAAGGCAGGGAAGGTATCCCCGGACGACGCTGGGTGATGGTAACAGATCTCTCGAAATGCCGCAATGCCCGGAAATGCATCACTGCGTGCCAGGACGCTCACCAGCTGAGGCCCGAGCAATACCACATGAACACGCTTCAGATGCAGGATACACCGGGTACCGCACCGTACAATATGCCCAAAAACTGTCAGCATTGCGATAATCCGCCCTGTGTTTCCGTATGCCCTGTTGATGCCACCTACAAACGCCAGGATGGCATTGTGCTGATTGATAATGTCCGTTGTATCGGCTGCCGGTTTTGCATGGCCGCCTGCCCTTATTCGGCGCGGATATTTAACTGGATCGAGCCAAGAGATGCAGCCAGTCACCAGGGCCAGGAATACGATGTAGAACTGAATGTCCCGCAAAAACTGGGAACGATCTCCAAATGCCTGTTCAGCGCCGACCGGTTGCGGGAAGGAAAGTTACCCTATTGCGTCGAAGCATGTCCCAATGGAGTTTATTATTTCGGCGATGAAAACGAGGATGCTGTTACCAATGGCACAACGAAGGAGACAGTCAGGCTGAGCAAACTTTTGCGCGATAACGCCGGCTACCAGCTCATGCCTGAACTTGGTACAAAACCACGGGTTTATTACCTGCCACCCAAAAACCGTCTCTTTCCATTTGAACAAGCAAGTGAAGCAACACCTGAAAAAGCATGATGAACATGGATGACAACAAAATGACTTTCGACAAGATCACCAGCGATCTCAACCATCACATCAGGATCAACAAAGGGTTCCTGATCTGGATGGGATTTCTCACCGTGTCGCTGCTGGTTTGCCTTTATGCCTATTCGATCCAGCTGCGCACAGGGTTGGGTGTGGCCGGAATACGCGACTACGTTACCTGGGGAATGTATCTTGCCAATTTTGTCTTTTTTGTGGCAGCGAGTCTCATCGGAATGCTGATCAGCGCAGTACTGGGCCTGATCGGCATGAAATGGCTTACACCGATAACCCGGATCGCCGAAACCATTGCCGTGGCTTTTGCCGCAGTGGCTGGCCTCGTCATTGTTTCCGACATGGGGCGCCCCGAAAGACTTGCCTATGTCTTTCTTTATGGCAGGCCTCAGTCTCCGATCCTTTGGGACGTCACGGTGATCACAACTTACTTTGTCCTGAGTTTACTGTTGCTGTTTCTTCCGCTGATAGCCGATATGGCCATCATGCACCGCAAAGTGAGCACACTGCCCTCCTGGCTCAAGCCGGTTTACAAGGTCTTGTCCCTTAATTTCACCGATAGTCCCGCGCAGAACAGGATTATCAACCGCGCGATACGGATCTTGCTGATCCTGCTTATCCCGGCAGCACTATCAATCCATACAGTGACCTCCTGGCTCTTTGCAGTCACTTCGCGTGCCGGTTGGGACAGTACCGTTTTCGGACCCTATTTTGTTTCGGGGGCCTTTGTTGCCGGTTCTGCGGCAGTCATCCTCGCCATGTTTTTCTTTCGCAAGAATTATAAACTCCAGGATTACCTCACCGATCTTCATTTCAACAACATGGGAAAGGTACTGGCTACTGTATCACTGGTCTATCTTTACTTTAACCTGAATGAATTCCTTGTTCCCGGATATAAACTAAAACGTGCCGATGCGGTTCATCTGCACGAACTGCTTGCCGGCAAGGATGCCCTTTTATTCTGGGTTGTCCAGATCGGTGGTTTGGTGGTGCCTATTCTGTTAATGCTCTTCAGGCGATTCCGTAAACCCATGCCTATCATGCTCATTTCGGTGGCCGTGCTGATTGCTGCCTGGTTCAAACGTTACCTGATCGTAATTCCAACCCAGGAGAACCCTTTCCTCCCCATCCAGCATGTGCCGCAAAACTTTGTTCATTATTCGCCTACATTGATCGAAACATTGATCTCAGTGGCCCCTTTCATCCTGGTTCTCATAATCATAACCCTGATTTCAAAGTTCTTCCCGGTAATCCCGCTGCATGAAACGGCCAGGGAAAAAGGCATTGAGCATATTAATTTTGATTAACCCCGAAATACCTGAGGATTTATGCGTTTAAAAAATCTACTGATAATCATCTTTGTTTTTTCGATTGGAACGAAGGTTTCGGCTCAGACCTGGGATGTCCCCGACGATCAGAAGTCGGTTGTGGCACCGTTTAAGTTCACCCCTGAGATGCAAAAACAGGGAGAACAGGTCTACCTGAAAAACTGCCAGTCGTGTCACGGCCTCATGGGTAAGGACAATTGGGCAAAACTTACGCCGCCCCCGGGTGACCTTGCAAAGGAAAAGGCTCAAAGCCAAACTGATGGCGAATTCTACTATCGCATTACGACCGGGAAAACACCCATGCCTGAATTTCGCAACATCCTGTCTGAAGACGAACGGTGGTGGGTCATTGCCTACATGCGAACCTACAATCCCAAATATGTTCAGCCGGAACCTGTGGTGAAAGTCTTCACCGGAAGGATCATTGCCTTAACGATGCAGTACAGCGACCCGTTGAAAAAGATCGTTATCACGGCAAATGAAAAGCTTGCAGAGGGCAAATCCGCGCCCGCAGCTGGTGTTGAGATCATACTTTATGTTAAACGGTATTTCGGCAAAATGCAGGTGGGTGATATCAGGACCACCAATGCCCTTGGACAGGCCATCTTTGAATTTCCGGCTGATCTTCCGGGAAATAAGGAGGGAAGTGTTGAACTGACCGCAATGGTCAATGATCCGAAAAGTGTCATGAAAACCACACCTGCTGTGGCGACCCTGGCGATTGGCGCACCCACCGACAGGCCCGGACTGACTGAAGCACGTGCATGGTGGTCCACCCGGGGGAATGCCCCCATTTGGATCATACTCACCTATACCCTCTCGGTCATCATCGTGTGGGGATTTATTTTCTATATCTTGTATTCAATTTTACAGATCCGCAAACTCAGCAAAGGATGATTGAATTGGAATCCAGCGGATGTAAACAATTAAGCGATTTTGCCTGAGTAAACCTTCTTGGAAAAATGGAGTGATGGGACGAGATTATTGACATTTTTTTTATGAAAAACAGAAAATGGTATTTTAGGTTATTTGTGCTGGTTTTTGCCGGATCGATTTCATTTCCTGCAATGGCACAGGTTGAAGGATTAGCTGAAGAGGTCGGTATCGTTGAACATTTCGATACGATCCTCCCTTCGAATTTGGTTTTTAACAATGAGCAGGGCCTGCAGGTTCAGCTAAAATCACTGATAACAAAGCCAACAATCCTGATACCGGTCTATTATGATTGCCCGGGTATCTGCCCTGCCATACTTTCAGGCGTTTCGGATGTCATCGAAAAGATGGGAATGGAACTCGGAAAGGATTACCAGGTCATAACCTTTAGTTTCAATCCTGACGACACACCGGAAGGATCGGTCGAGAAAAAGCAGAACCATTTGCGGGAGCACAGCAAACCCCGGGCCGGGCATTGGTTTTACCTGACGGGCGACAGTGCAAACATCTATTCACTCACAAACACGATTGGATACAATTTCACCAGGGCCGGCAACGATTTCATGCACCCCTCCTGCATCATGGTGATCAGTCCTGAAGGAAAACTTACGCGGTACCTGTACGGCACATCCTTTCTCCCATTTGATGTTAAAATGGCCATTATCGAGGCCCAGCAAGGTCAGTCGCGGCCCACAATAAACCGGGTGCTGGAGTATTGTTTCAGCTACGACCCCGAAGGACGAAAATACACCTTGCAGGTAACGAAGATCTCTGCAACGATCATCATATTCATTGCAGCATTGTTATTTATCATCCTCATTATCAGGTCATCCCGAAAAAAAACGAAAACACAAAATTCATAATATGACAGAAGAAAAAACCCACCACCCAGAGCCAAGTTACCTGGTGGATACCGGCAAGTACAAAGGTATTATGGCCTGGCTTACATCGACCGACCATAAGCGGATCGGGTTGATGTACATGTATGCCATGATGGTATTCTTCAGCGTCGGGGTCATCCTCGGGGTATTGATGCGCATGGAACTATTCTGGCCTGGCCAGCAATTATATGGGCCACAGGCATACAACGGCATCTTCACCATCCATGGTATCATCATGATCTTTACCGTGGTCATTCCGGGACTGGCAGCTGTTTTCGGCAACTTTGCCATGCCCATCATGATCGGTGCCAAGGATGTTGCATTTCCAAGGTTAAACCTGTTTTCGTT
>CAZPWZ010000060.1:0-9551 GCA_964590675.1 uncultured Draconibacterium sp. | reverse complement strand
TGCCGGCATTGAGGTCGGCAAGCGCGATCTCAAAAGTGTCCTGGGCGTTCCAAAGGAAACGGTTCATCAGTTTAACCGCATTCCCGAGCCCTTTATTTATGTCATCGCCTGAGTGCCCGCCCTTCAAACCGGTGATGCTGACTTTAAAAGCGATATGATTCCCAGGAACCGGCTCTGTTTCAATCGGCATGGTAGCCACAGTGTCTTTTCCCCCGGCACACCCGATGAACAGCTGGCCTTCATCCTCCGAATCCAGGTTGATCAGGATGCGTCCTTCCAGTTGATCAGGCTTCAATGCAAATGCACCTGTCAGTCCTGTCTCTTCATCAGAAGTAAATAATGCTTCCAGCGGGCCATGTGGAATGTCCCTGGATTCAAGAATAGCCAGGGCCGCGGCAATCCCGATTCCGTCATCGGCGCCAAGCGTAGTTCCCCTGGCTTTGATCCAGTTCCCGTCGATCCAGGGAATGATCGGATCGTGGTCGAAATCATGGATCGTGTCGGAGTTTTTCTCACAAACCATATCCAGGTGACTTTGGAGAATGACAGCCTGCCTGTTTTCAAACCCAGGGGTTGCAGGCTTTCGGATAAGCACGTTGCCGGCCTCATCAATGTTGCATTCGAGCTGGTGTTTCAGGGCAAAGTCCCTGATATATGCTGCGATTTTTTCTTCTTTTTTCGAGGGACGGGGGATTTTACAGATTTCAAGGAAGTAGTACCAGAGTCGCTCCGGGCTCAGTTTTTGGATGTCGTTACTCATATTTTTCTCTTTTAGCATTTAATAGCGATGTCAAAAATATCAAATTTCAGATTATGACGGAGGATAATTTTTCTACCTTTACCCTGTAAATTTAAAAATAACCAATTTTGAGAATCAGGTTTCCCAAATCTCTTCGTTTCGGCGGTCTGGCTTTCCGGTACAGCCTCTTTTTTATCCTTTCAATTATGATCATCCTGTTCTTTCCGCTGGTCATCGCCTATGCATCGTCAAGTGTTCTTTTGCTGTTGCGGGCCCAGAAGGAGGCGGAAATCCGGACAGATCAGGCTATTTCCGAGTTTGAGAAAGTACTGCAACCCACAGAACTGGTTCCCCGAACGCTGGCGCAGGCCATGGAAAATCCCAACATCAGTTATGTGGAGGTACTGCGGATTGCCCGGGATTTCGTGAATCATGATCCTGTGGTGTTCGGAACCTGCCTTGCTTTCGAACCTTATGAATACAATAATGACAAATATTGGTATGCACCATATGCATATGAAAAGTTCGGGAAACTGCATACAAGGATATTGGGCAGTGCCGATTATGATTATTTTAAACAAGACTGGTACCGGCTACCCAAATTACTGGGCAAGCCGGTGTGGACCGAACCCTATTTTGACAAGGGGGGTGGGGATACACTGATGTGCACCTATTCCACTCCGATCTTCAGGTCAATTAATGGTAAGAGAGTTTTTACCGGTGTGCTAACGATGGATATTTCACTTTCTGGTTTTGCACGCATGGTCAAGGGAATCAACATGTTTAAAACTGGTTACGGATTCCTGGTGTCAGCACAAGGAAAGATTATTACTTCACCCAAACCGGAGATGAATAATAAGAATATCATTGAACTGGTCAAAACCAGAAAAGGCAAGGAATCGTTGGTTGCAATCCGATCAATGCTGCTTGGTAAGAGTGGTTTCAATGAGATGGATGGACTCGATGCAAAGAAAAACCCCAGTTTTATCAGTTATGCGCCGGTTGGTGCAACCGGGTGGTCTTTCGCAATCATTTTTCCTAAAGGAGAATTATATGATGACCTCTATACCTTTTTGAAATTCATGTCGTGGATGTTCGGCATCAGCATCCTTGTACTCCTGTTTGCCACCATCATGATCACACGACGGCTTACACGTCCGATTGTGAGACTGGTTACTGCTACGCACAAAATCGGACAGGGTGATTTTCATGCCAAATTGCCCGTTCGGAAATCAAAGGATGAAATTGCCCAGCTCACCAATGCCTTTTCGGTGATGCAGGATGAACTCAGCAATTACATTGTGAGCCTGCAGGAAACCACGATGGCCAAGGAGAAGATCGAGAGTGAGCTGAACGTGGCCCACACCATCCAGATGGGCATGTTGCCGCGAGGCTTCAATACTCCCGACAACTGGGAGCTTTATGCGACCCTCGACCCGGCAAAGGCGGTGGGGGGCGACCTGTATGACTTTTTTTACCTTGATCCCGATCACCTGTGTGTTGCTATTGGCGATGTAGCCGGAAAGGGCGTTCCCACAGCATTGTTCATGATGGTCACCCGGACCCTGCTGCGTGCCAAGGCAGTTGCCGGAATCCCCATCAATGAAGTGATGCAGAGCATCAATCATGAGCTTTACCAGGATAATCCCAACCAGATGTTCGTGACCTTTTTTGCCGGGATTGTCAACCTTAAGACCGGTGAAATGGAGTTTTGCAATGCAGGTCATAATTATCCTTATGTGGTCGGTCCCGGGGGAGACATCCGCCAGATAAAGGCAAGGGGTGGGTTGCCGCTGGGTGTGATCGAAACGATAACTTACACCTCTGAACGATTCACATTTAAGCCACGCGAGATGATGGTGCTCACCACCGACGGAATCACCGATGCATTAAACTCTGCAAATGATTTCTTCGGAGAGCCGAAACTTGCCGAAACGCTGGCGGGAATGTCCTGTAAGAACACCAAAGGCCTTACCGATTCCCTGATCATCGAACTCAAGCGTTTTTCGCTGGGGACCGAACAGGCCGATGATATCACCATCCTGGCATTGCAGTACAAGGATTCATCAGTGATCAATGACACGCCTATGCAAACCGTGCAGCTTACACTTTCGAACCAACTTACAGGGCTTGACGCCATCGCGCTCAAATTGGATGAATTGGCGGAAAACTGGAATATTCCGGCCAAAATTGTGATGGAGCTCAACCTCGTTCTTGAGGAGTTATTCACTAACGTGGTATTTTATGCCTTTGATGACAAGGAAGAGCATGCAATCATCCTTGATTTTGTGCTGGTTGATCCACACCAGTTGCAGGTAAGGCTCACAGATGACGGAAAGCCATTCAACCTTTTAGAGAAGAAGGTGAATGATGTTTTCGACAAGCCACTTGAAGAGCGTCAAATCGGGGGACTGGGGATCCATTTTGTAAGGGAGATGATGAACAGTGTAAATTATCAGCGGGAAAACGAGAAAAATATCGTACTTTTAACCAAGAATTTTTAACCAAAAACAGAAGCACAGCTATATGGAAATCAATGAACAAAAAACAGATCAGTGTGTGATCATCGGTATTACAGGCCGTCTTGATACCACAAACTACAGTATCCTGGAAAAAAAACTTATGGATCTGATCGATACCCACCAAGACCGGATTCTTGTTGATTGCTCAAAAATGGATTATGTAAGCAGCAGCGGCCTGCGGATTCTCCTTATGGCATTGAAAAAGATAACCATGGTCAAGGGGAAATTTGTATTATGCGGCCTTCAGGAAAATATCCGTGAAATTTTTGAGATCTCGGGATTTACAAACATCTTTGAGATATATACCTCCCAGGATGAGGCATTGAAGGTGTTTTAATGGTTCATTACATACATTATACCGATCCAAACTCTGAGGAGATTGTAAGGGAATTGGAACAGATTCCACCTTGTCCGGGGATTTGTTTTTTTATGGATATCAACCGTTCGACCGACATGAAATACGAGGGTGGGTTGAAAGATTGGGGGCGTAAATTGAATAATACGTTCAATAACCTGTTGTATGCCAATCATTTTGAGCATCATATCGTAAAGGGGATCGGCGATGAGGTAATGCTTTTCATTCCGGATGAGGAGCTGTTTAAAAAGAGCTCGAACAATACCTGCTTTGCTTTGCTTGAAGATATCTATGCAGGCTTGTATCTGATCAGGAACCATCCGGATCCTGATCTTTTCCTGAATTGCAAGGTGGCGATCCACCATTGCACCGAGGTTTACAATATTACTTTTTTCGAAGGCGCCAATGATTATTATGGCAGTGATATTGACCTTACAGCAAGGCTGATGAGCAAGAGCATTGAAAACCGGATCGTACTGAGTGAAAAATTCTATCTCCAGGTGGTCAACGACCTTGAAAAGCTTGGCCTTCCCCCTGATACTGGTTGTTTATCGCGGGTTTCGGAGCGGCTTGTCGAAAATTTCAAAGGAGTTCCGGTGAGTACCGAGTACAGGGTGATCGATGTGCAGTAGGGCTAAACGGAAACGCCACGATAAACGTGACGGAAAAATTATAAAATCAGCAAAAGCCGGGTCAGAACGGGCAAATTGATTTCGAGTCTTAATTCCTGAATCAAGCCAGGAACATTGTAATCGCGAAAACATGAATATATGGTAGTTTATCTGGTTTTGGTCCTTACCGTATTAATCAGTGGCGGGCTGATATTTCTTTTCAAGGCGGATGATCAGCGGGTGCTGAAGTTTTTACTTGCTTTCAGCGGGGCATTCCTGATCGGGATCACATTTTTGAAGCTGATTCCTGAGGTGTTTGTCGAGCCGGCTATGTTTACAGGTGTTTTTGTGCTGCTCGGATTTTTATTGCAATTAATGCTGGAGTTGATCACGGGAGGCGCAGAGCATGGCCATAAACACACCCATTCGGCAGGTGAAAAAGCATCGCCGTTCCTGTTGCTGATTGGTCTCTGCATTCATGCTTTCCTTGAAGGGATGCCCATTGTTGAAGGGTTTGACATGAAACTTCAGCATACACTGGTGATCGGGATCGTGATACACAACATTCCGATCTCGCTGGCACTTATGAGTCTGTTCCTGCATTACGGCTGTTCGAAACCCAGGGCATTCATCTACCTGGCTGTATTTGCCGTTATGACCCCGCTGGGATCATTGTTCAGTAAATTCCTGGATGCCTCGCTGTCCACCTCCCTTGAAATCTATTTTAATTACATTCTTGCGGTGGTTATTGGTATTTTCCTTCATGTTTCAACCTCGATCCTGTTTGAAACAGAAGAAAATCACAGGTATAATCTGCAGAAGTTTATTACAGTTTGCCTGGGATTGGCGGTAGCTTTCGCGCTCTCTGTTCTTTGAGGAGAGTTTCATGCCAGGATTATCAAATATTTCTTTGGATGAATCCAAAAAATGATTAATTTTGCACCCTCAAATTGTACAACTAACGCTGTACTTCGTACATTGAAATGCCCAGGTGGTGAAATTGGTAGACACGCTACTTTGAGGGGGTAGTGTCCTTAGGATGTGCAAGTTCGAGTCTTGTCCTGGGCACATTTCACTGATAGAAAAAAGATCGCTGTAAATTAAATACTTACAGCGATCTTTTTTTTGTGCCAACCTGCATTGATGACCTTTACTGCCTGATTACCTTTCCAATGAAAATCTGGTTCTGATGAACAACCTTCACCAGGTATATTCCCGGGCTTTGATTTATAAGGGAAATATTCATCGACGTGCCATTTCGGATCGTGGATTCGAGAATCTGCAGGCCCATCATAGTATAGATTTTTATAATTGCTGTTGAAAATTCCTGTTTCCCGGTAAACTGAACAGTAAAATTGCCATTTGTGGGATTGGGATAGATGACCATTGAAGGATTTTTATTCAGGACAGTCTCGGGATTGGCATCTTCCTTTAATTCCGGTGCAGGGGATGGGGACAGGCAGTAAGGACTTCCGGGGGAAATATACCCATGAAGGTAACCACCCGGTTGAACTTTGGTATTTGGCAAAAACTTGATGTTCAAACCAGCAACCATGTTGGCAATTCCTCCTCCCTGAACGACAAACCCACTCCCATTACCTCCCACGGTCAGGGTTTGCAAAGCATCAATGCAGGAATTTTCCCCGTTAACTATTGTATGAGAGGAAATACTCCTGTTTACTATTGGACCTGTGAAATTAAATGTATCCGTAATTGCACTGCTCCATCTTCCGACACTGTCTTTGAACTGAAAACTGATGGTGTGATTCCCATCTGGTATCATTGGTATGATTGCAGAATCAATCAGGTGGTAAGGTGTCTGCGGGGGTGCCACAGGTACTGAATGCATTAAAGCCATGTCGCTGTCAAACCAATACCGGTAACCATATATTTTATTGCTGATTACCCCGGGATTTGAAATCTTCTGAAAAAAATGACTTTGTGCACTGCTCCACGAGTTCCGGTCGTCTTTAAAACGAATGTGAAACAGGTGCAACCCATTTGTCAGGGAAGATGCCTGTATGTTCGTAATGAGTTGTATACCACTTTGGGGTGTGATGCTCTGAAATGTTTTTCCCGCATGGTTGTTATCAAACCAGTATTCGTAAGCAATAATATTTTTATCATTGGAAGAACCGGTTGGAATTTTAAGGAAAAACTGGCTCAGTGCACTGCTCCAGGTATTTTGGTCATCCTTGAAGCGGATGTGGAAGGAATGCATACCTTCAGCCAGTGATATTGAGGGGATTGCCAAAACAACCTGGGTCGCTTGTTGCGGAGTAATGCTTTGTGAAACCTTTCCGGCATAGTTGTTATCGAACCAATATTCGTATGCAATAACGTTTTTATTTGTAACCGGGCTGAGGGGAATTTTATAAAAGAACTGGCTCAGGACGCTGGTCCAGATATTATGGTCATCCTTGAATCGGATGTGGAAAGCGTGCGATCCGCCGGAAAGCGAAACAGCGGGAATACCTGCAGTTACCTGGACAGTGCCCTGGGGAGTCAATTGTTGCGTGACTTTTCCTCCAAAGTCGTTGTCGAACCAGTATTCGTAAGCCACAACATTGCTTCCACCGGGGATCACTGCCGGGACTTTGTGAAAATACTGGCTACAGGCGGAACTGAACTTCGCATTGTTATCCCTGTAACGGATATGAGATGAGTGCAATCCTTCTGACAGTCCCGTGGTTGGAATTCCGGTTGCAATTTGTAACGGGGAAACCGGCGTCACATTTACCACTGTCCTGGCAGGAAAATTACCATCAAACCAATATTCATATTGGTTGATCGTGTTTTGGCCAGGCACTGTCAAAGTCATCGCAGTCAGGGCTAGAATAATAAGATGGATAGGTTTCATGGTCAACGGCAGATTAATTATTCTGTGCAGCCACCTTGATGTTGATATTCAGCTCCCCGTTTGTATTTGTTGTGGGGGCGATTGTTTTCATCTGGATATGGGGATTTATCGGAACTGCCCCTTCTTTATACGGGATAGCGCTTCCGTAAATTCCTATTTGCGTGCCATCAGTTCCAATGTATGTCCCGGGTGCCTGCAAATGATAATTATGCGAATACGAGAAGGTCCAGCCACTTTGATTCACAAAAAAAGTCGCAAGGTTAATTGCATTCCAGTTACCCGAACCCGTATTTGATCCGTCAGGGAATGTTATGGTGTTATTGAATGCATTATTCTGAAAATCATTGGTGTTGCAGTTACTCATGAAGTATTGCCCGGAGCATGAACTATAGCCATAGATCATCACATTGTTCTGAAATGAACTGTTGTTTATATTAATAAGGGGACCGCCTCCGCAGAAGGAACGCATATGAATGTTGTTTTTAAACAGGGTGTTATCAAAGCATTGCATCACGGACTGAATAATGTTGTTGACAACAAGCACATTGGTTGCATAACCACCCATCAATGCTCCTCCCCGTATTACATTATCACGGATAACAATATTATTGGAAGTTGTAATTGCTGAACCGTTGTACGATAACCTGAGATCATTAAAATTGCAACGTGAAATCGTAATATTATTCACTGTTTGGTTGGTAGCATCAGAACCAAATGTGATATTGCCGGTCAGGTATAAACCCTGGATAAATGTATTGTTCGCCCCGGATTTTAGAATGATGTTCCCATTCAGGTAACTTATACCGGTTGCAACAGTAGAGTCAGGATAGTGACCGACGCCAAAAATGGTGACGGTCTTGGTTATTGACCAGTCCCCGATGATGTATCCGGCCCCTGGAAAATAGATCGTATCACCTGTTTGAATGTGTGCCTTCAGGCTGTCAAAAACTGAGTAAACCGATGCCTGTCCGTTGTGCATCAGTACAATTCGCTTTTGAGCGAATGACGTATTGCAGAATGTACAGGCGAAGATTACAAGAAGAAAGATGCATTTTTTCGCACCGGCAAGTTGATTTATTGGTAATAATTTCATTGTTTTCATGGGATTGAATTTAGGTTTATTCATTTTTTTACTTCGGAGCTTAATATATCTGTGGTTATAAGGAATCAAGGCAGATTACAAATCTGGGTTTGAAGGTTATCGGGTCCCCAAACCATTACTTTTCCTGACGAAGAAACTCCAGCCCAATGATTTGAGCGGGCAGTAACGTTAGAAGTATATGTAGTCCAGTAATTTCCATTAATATCATATCGAAAGCATGTAGTCTGATTGTACCCTGAGATAACCCATAAGCCACCGTTGTAGTAAAGCAGCGGATTACCTGATGATGCCCTGTTCTCAGGCATGTCTGCTAGTTGTACCCATGTGTTGCTCGTCATGTCGTAACGCTGCAGGCATTTCAACAATCCTCCTGTATTTTGCCCTCCTGCGATGTAAATGTAATTTCCATACTGGCAAGACATATTACCCCATGCAGTGACAATAGGCAGGCTGGCAATAGAGGTTGTTAATCCTGTTCCCAGATCATAGTAATAACAATCAGACTTGTACTGAGGCCATGCGTCTTCCCAGCCTCCAAGGATAAAAACTTTATTGTTTAAAATGCCCATGGAGCAGGATCTTCTTTCTGATATACCAGGAACTGGCCAGACAACCTGCTCCCAGGTATTTGTTGCAATGCTATATCGATGAAGGTTATTATAATCTCTAGTGTCGATATTACCTCCAAAAGTATATATCTTTCCATCCGTACTGTTATAAGCCAAAGGAACTTCGGTACGCCCGACCGGTGCGCTTGCTTTTTGAGTCCAGGTATCGGTTGCAAGATCATATGTCCAGAGGTATGGCGCTCCGTGATGATGATTTTCATAACCGCCGAAAACATAGACCAGGTTATTCACCGTAATAGAGGCGCCGTCTTCAAGGTCGATATATGCCCTGCTGGCACCGTTTGCGAATGTCATTGTTGCCAGGGTTGTAAAACTCACTTCACTACCATATGAAGTGCCGGAGCCATTTGTTGCATATGCGCGAACATAATAAGTCGTACTTGCTGACAGCCCTGTGATTACGCTGGCAAATGAACCTGTACCTGAACCATCAATTGTTTTACTGTTTGAGATTGTAGGACCTGAGGAGGTGTTCCAGCATACACCGCGAGCGGTCACTGAAGAGCCACCATCGGATGTTATATTTCCCCCGCTGGCAGCAGATGTGGCAATAATAAAGGATGCTGCAGTTGTTGTGAGGGCCGCAATTCGATTAACCCTATGTATTGCCTGGAAACTGGGCATAATTACAACCTGGGCCTGTATTGCAAGATTAAAGACAATTCCGATGATAAAAAGAATGATTTTCATAATTTCATAATCCGAATCTTGATTTTAAAAAGTTATAATTCTG
>CAZPWZ010000059.1:0-9552 GCA_964590675.1 uncultured Draconibacterium sp. | reverse complement strand
TATTTTTGTATCTGGGTTTTACAGCTTTATTACCTTGGCCGGATTAACGGCAACCACAGCATAGAATGGCACATTCCGCCTGAAAACACTTCCCGCGGAGACGATGGCGTGCTTCCCGATTGTCACACCGGAAAGTATCACACAATTGGCCGCAATCAATGCTTCATTCTCCACAACGATGGCATTTTTTGTGAACCCTTGCCGGGAGATCGGCAATGTGTCGTCCTCATATTTATGATTTAATGCCGACATTACCACATTCTGGGCAATGATCACATCGTTCCCGATCTTCAGGGGACCGATCAGGGTGCATCCGAGCCCGATACGTGTCCGGTCGCCGATATATACATCACCAACCCCGTTGTTGACGGTGGTGAAATCCTCGATCGTGGAATCATCTCCGATAAAGAACCTGTTGAAAGGCAGGATATCCATCCGTGCCGACCACCTGATTATTGTGCGTTTCCCTTTGTGATGGACCAGCGGGTTGAGAAACCAGCGAACCCACCTTCGCGGGTGCGCCTGGTTCCTTGGGATCAATGCCCATGATGCCAGACTTTTCAACCTTGGATTGTTATTGATTTTTTCCTTAAGCGACATAGATTATTTTGGAATTTGTAGTTGGTCAAATGAGTGTAAAAGCATGATCCTGCCTGTTCATTCTTGATTAATCCGGGGAGTTCAGTCCGCCATCAGCCTGGCTTTCATTCGTCTCCCCGGCATTATTTATCCCGATTCCCAAAACCTCCGGGTGGGTCATTGTTTTCAGATTTGCGACGATGTCAGCGGTTTTTTTTGCCCCATCCCTGATCGAATAAATTGACCGGGGAATATTCACTAATAACTGGTCCAAACCCAGTTCCTCCGCCAATTTTTGGGTACCGGGCGGCACCGGGTCAATAGCCCTGATGATCAGTTCAAGGTCATGATAATCCTTTTCGAGGCTAACTGCCCCGGCATTGACAAAATTGATCGGGTTGTTGATCTCATGGGCAATTCCTGCCGTCAGCATTCCGAGAGAGGCCATTTTTTCGGCGCGGATCAGTTGCGACTGAGCTTCCTTCAGTTCGTGTGTGCGCTCCTCCACCTTTTTTTCGAGCATTAAATTCTGATCACGAATCAGCCGTTCATTGGCGAGTGTCATCTCCAGTTCCCTTGCCCTGAATTTTTCCCGGTCACTGCGCAACAGCGTTATTTTATCCACGATGGCAACAGTCCACAATAACATTTGCACACCCATTCCTGCCTGTAATAAATTGATCGCATAACCAGGGGGTACAACGATTATTTTCGTTAATGAAAGTTCAATGATGATCCCACTGATAAAAACCGGCAATTCTGCCAGAATCATAAACTTTGCCTGCCTGATCTTCATCCAGAAAGCCATATAGGCGATCCCGGCAAAAAGTACGATGAACAAGGCCAGCAGTCCAAAATCTTCAAGATACCGGCCAAGCTGAAACAGTCCAAAGGGCCATAAAATATACCGGCTGAAAGCAGCCGCTATCATTAAAACAAACAATATGCGGAATATCCCCGGATAGGTTTTCCGAAAATCAAGGTAATCTGCAATAAACATAAAATGCCAAACGACGATCGCCCACAGAAGCATGGTATTTCCATACTTGAACAGAAAGGTATTGCCAGGGTAAAGAAAATAAAACCCGATACCTGACTGGTCTAAAAAAAACAGAAAGTTGGATATTTGAAACAGGGCAAGCCACAAATAGGCCTTTTCCCCAAAGATAAACAGCAAAGCCAACGCATAAAGAGCCATAAATAAGGCCATTCCAAAATACAACCCGTTCAGCAGCATCCCGGTCCGGAGATTCCGCTGAACATGGGCAATGGTGAGATCCGTATCGAGCATCAACGGTACTTCAGCAGGCAGCCACTCATAGTTATCCTGGCTTAACCGGAAATAAAAGGTGGCTGTTTCACTGGTATCCAGCAAAAAATCAAAATTACCCCAGGGGAGTAACATCTTTCCCTTTTGAACCAGGGCAACGCGTTTACCTGACATGCGCGATTCATACGTACTGTCATCTGTTTTCCTGTAGCAGACAGCGGTATCCCCGAAGGTTCCCGAGAGATAAATCCGCCTGATCTTGCCCGAGGCATTTTTTACCTGGAGCCTGGCCCAGATTGCATAGGACTGATTCTGCCATGGCTTCCTTTGAAATTTATTTTCGTGAAAACGATGGGCAAAACCGGATGAAGAAACCTGCCAGATGGTCAATTTCCGCGACGTGTCCTCAAATGCCCTCAGGTAGTCGCGTAATTCGCACGTATGCGTTATTCCCTGATCCAGAATAAAAACAGGAGCATGCGGAATAGTAAAATCACCGGTGAACTGTGCATGCGTTTGCACAGCAGCGACACAAAGGAACCACCACATGAGGCTTATTTTCTTTATCCTGATCACTTTCATGTCATGTTACCGGTAATGTAACAGTAAAAATCGTCCATTCTTTCAGCTTGCTTTGCACGGTGATAAAGCCACCATGTTTTTCTATTATCCCATGGCATATTGAGAGGCCAAGCCCGGTTCCTTTACCCACATCCTTGGTGGTAAAAAATGGATCAAAGAGATTATCCATGATTTCCGCCCGAATACCTGTTCCGTTATCGCGAATCGATATTTCAACCTTGTTTTGTTCTGCAACGGTTATCAGCTTTGTAGTAATTTCAATCTGAAAATGGTCTCCGTAAGTAAGTTTCCCCGACTGATCATCTTTTATTTTCTGTGTGATGGCATCAATGGCGTTATTCAGCATATTCATGAACACCTGGTTCAGGGGACCCGGATAGCATTTGATCAATCCAATGCGCTTGTCGTAATTTTTTATGATGCAAATCCTGTCTTTAAACTTATGACTCAACAGCAGCAGGGTCGAATCAAGGCCGTCGTGAATGTCCGCCTCTTTAAGGTCGGACACATCCAGGCGCGTGAAGTTCCGCAGACCTTGCATGATCTCGGAGGTTCTTTCCACGCCGGTCTTTATATCGGCGATGGTGCCCGGAATGATCTTCAACAATTCATTCATTTCAAGTTCATCAGCAAGTTGCTTTGATCCTTCCGGCAGGATCCCGACCGATTGAACAATTTTGTTCAGATCCTCATAATCCTTTTGAAGTCCCTTGATCCCGGTATTTATTAAATCAAGCGGGTCATTTATTTCATGGGCAATCCCCGCGGTGAGCAGCCCGAGCGATGCCAGCTTTTCCGACTGGATCAACTGCGACTGGGTTTCTTTCAACCTTCGTGTACGTTCTTCCACCTTGTTGCCCAGCACAACATTCTGATCGCGGATCAGTTGTTCGTTTGCAAGCGCTATTTCAAGCGCCCTGGCCTGTGCCATCTCCTTTTCTTTTCTGACCACCACTATTTTATCGACAATGGCGACGGTCCATAACAGCATTTGCAAGGCAAATCCCAATTGTAAGATATTCATTGCAAAATGGGAGGGCAAATCGATTATTTGAGAAAAGGTCAGCGAGGTGATCATCCCGGCAACAGCGACTGAGATTTCACCTAAAAGCATGATCCTGGCCTGCTTCATTCCCAGGATAAATGCCATGTAAAAAACAACAATAAACAGCAGGATGATCATCACAAACAAACCGATATCTTCAATATATCTTCCCAGTTGAAAATAGCCGAATCCCCAGAAAACAAAACGGCTGAATGCTGCAATAAGCGTAATTACAAGCAAAACATTATACGTTCTTGCAAAGTGCTTCCTGATATCAAGATAGCTGGTGATAAACAAAAAATGCATCAGGAGCAACGCCCAGAAAATAATGGTACTTCCATATTTGAATAAAACCGGGAGAGAGGGATAAAGAAGACTGAATCCTATCCCTGTGTCATCCAGGAAATAGAGGCAATTGGCCATTTGGAACAATGCGAGCCACAGGTATGTTCTCTCGCGGAAGATGACCAGCAATGCCAGGGCATAAATAAACATGAATAAAACCATCCCGAAATACAAGCCATTCAAAGTCCAGCTAACATGGAGCTGATTCTGAAAAGGCCCGATCGCATCTGATGTGAACATCAAAAGCGGGATCTTTGGCGGAAGCCACATATAATCATCCTGGCTTAACCTTATGTAAAAAACACACTCCTCATCCTTTTCAATGGTGTAATTAAAATCAGCATGCGGGATGAGTGTATTACCATTTCTGACAAGCGGGACGAGCATCCCGGTAATTCGCTTATCGAATGACTGCTCCCCATTTTGCCTGTAAATTACGATCGTATCGCCAAACCCTCCTGACAAATAAATTTGCCGGGTTTTTCCTGACGAATTTTTTATACAAAGCCTGGCCCAGATAACAAATGATTGATCCTGCCAGGATTTACGGTCGAAATTGTTCGTATGATAACGGCCTTTATAATCCGGGGATGAAACATTTTCGATTTCCAATGTACGCGATGAATCTTCAAATGCCCATAAAAAATTGCTTAAATCAACAGGTTTATCATGATCACAGGATAGATTAAAGCAATGTGGTCCGGCGGGCAATGATGTATCCGGCACCCTGGTATATGCATAACAGGCCAGTGGGAGAAATGACAAAAACATTAAAGAGATACGGATGTTCACATCTCCTTGATTTTATGTTCCTTCAGAAGGTTATACAAATATACACTGCAATGTTTGCGAATCCAAACATCATTGAAGATAACTATGGAAAAAATTTGATCAAACCAGATCCGCCAGGCAGAAAAAGTAATTTTCCTGTTGACTTCCGGCATTATAGTTCGTATATTTAGATGCTCAACATATATCCATCCCATGAAAAAATTACTGACGTTTTTAGCAATGGTTTTCCTGGTCTTACAGACAGGGGCACAAACAGCGGAATACCTTCAGCAAAAGGACTTCCAGGCAGAAAAGAAGAAGATCTACGATGGCATCAATGCCTCTAAAAGGCAGATCAATGAGATTAAAAAATTTGATGTGAAAACTGTACAATCCATCGACAGCCTGACTCGAATTATCGGGTCGGCCGCAAGCCAGCTGTCAGCCGTCAATGATTCACTGGCTAAAACAACATCCAGGGTTGTTGCGCTGCAGGAGGCGTTTGACAGTCAGAAATCGATCTCACGGCAATTACTGATCCTGCTGTTTGTCGTTGTATTTATTTTGCTCGTCATTGCCTTTATCATGATTTTCCTGTTCCAAAGGAAAGCCAATGCAAATTTCCAATCCATTGCTGACCTGGACCAAAAGACCAATGAGCGGTTCGATGCCGAAATAAAGAAGCTGAAAGAAAGCATCTTGGGGAATGTGGAGGCGCTGAACGAAATATCAACCGAGCTCCGTCATAAAATCTCGACCGGGCTGCTTTCCCTGGAGGCAAAGAATCAGCAACTGGAGCAAAATCTCGGTGAGATTACATCCGGATCAGAGGAAAAAATAAAGACCATCTTACTGTCTATCGCCAAATTACAGGACGATCATTCAGTTGCTGTTAAAAATCTGGATGCAAGACTAAACACTTTGAAGCAGGATTTTGACGCCGCGAACCAGGCCTTTGCTAACCGTGCGGGCAAGGTGGAAGAGGAGCTGCATCTTTTAAAAGGAAAGCGGTAAATTCACCAAATATTGCGTCAGGATCCGGGATCCCAGGTCAGAAATATTCATTATTTTTGACGCGTGAACATTGAAGAACTCCGAGAATTCTGCATTCATCTCCCCGCTGTGACCGAAGATATCAAGTGGGAGAACAACCTCGTATTTTCCGTTGGCGGCAAAATGTTCTGCCTCGCCGACCTTGATCCCCCTTTCCAGGTTGCATTCAAAGTGCCGGAAGATGAATTTGAGACGATCACCAGTTCTCAGGATATCATCCAGGCACCCTATTTTGCCAGGATGAAATGGGTCAAGGTGCTTGACGAAAGCAGGTTGGGCGCAGATGAATGGGAACATTACCTCCGGCAATCCTATGACCTGGTAGTCGCCAAATTACCCAAGAAACTGCGGGAAAACCTGTAAATATGACAAAGACGATCATACCAGCACTTTTAATCATGCTTTTCGGATTGACATCCATGGCTCAGGGTGAACCGCAAAAAGAAATTACATCACTTGACCGTGCCAAGATGTTCGTCAGCCGTTTGGCCCAGAAGGTGGAACTGACAAAAAACCAGAAGGATTCGATCACGCTGATCTATACCCAATATATGGATGAGATTCAGAAATACCGTGCCGAAAACAACGCCAAGGTGATCATGTACATGATGAAGTCAAGGGATGATAAGGTCAAAATCCTCCTTCATGATGACCTGAAATATGAAAAGTACCTGCTATTCCTGGAGGATATTCAAAAACAGCGTGAGCCGCAGCAGCGACCACCTGAGCAGCAGCAAAAAGGAGGGCAGCAGCACATGGGAGGGCAGGAAAATCCGATGGGAAATAATGGCAGGATGCTATAATTTCAGTAATTAATCCTGATGAAGTATGACAAGGTGGTGCCTGGAAATGAATTCATTTCCACGGTAAATAAGCAGCAGGTACCGTCCATCAGGAAAATTTTGCGTATTCAGGTCAATTGTCTGGCCTTTCAAAACTTTTACCGGGGATTGACGGAATACCATTTTACCCGTCATATCAAGCATTTCAATGCTTAACGACTCACCGGAACTTTCGTCAACAGCAATGTGTGCGATCTTACTGCATGGGTTCGGGTACACATTGATCATACTGACCGGAAGAATACCAGGATAAGGTGCCGTTTCGGCGATGGTAAAGTAATTATCACTGAAATCCATTAGAAAATTGGCAGTAACGGAAATAGCCGAAATCCTGACTTTGTAATTATTTCCAGGAGGCAGGGTTGAAGGAATTGCCCAGAAACATGAACCCGAACTTGGTGCGGCACCATTGATCAGTGAATGATAAACACCGCCCTTCCACAGTTCAATCCTCACATTCCATGAAATGTTGTCCTGCCACTTGATGATCCTGGTTGTACCCCGGTGCCAAATTTCACCTCCGTTGGGCGAAGTCACCGTGATGAAATAACCCCCCGGTGTAATAGTGAAGAAATTATCACTGAAATCAAATACAAGATTGGTTGTAGTTGCAGTATTGGTTGCATTAAGGATTTTTATTTTATAATCACTTCCCGGGACCAGGGTGTTTAACAATGGAATGGTCCAGGAATAATTGCCGTTCGATGGAGTTGACTGAGTTATTACAGTGTTAAACAAGCCTCCTTTCCATAATTCAATGCGAACGTTTCCGCATATATTATCATCCCAGAGGATCTGGTGGGTGGTCCCTATTTGCCAGTTCTCGCCCCCATTCGGGGATAAAACAGTTATGAATCCGTTGGTAATGGTAAAATAGCCATCGCTGAAGTCGAAACCTGCCGCACTGGTCAGGGTTGATATCCTGACTTTATAGGTATTTGCAGGGAGTAATGAAAATGGGGGAGTCCAGGTATAGGAGCTCATTCCTGATGGAACCTGGTTGCAGATGGTCATACAGTAAACATTGTTTTTATAAAGTTCGATTTTTATCGGTCCTGCCGTATTGGATGTAATCCATTGGATTGAATAAGAACATCCTATGATCCAATTCTCGCCCCCGTTCGGTGTCACAACTGTAATTGTATTTTGGGAAAACAAAGGAGTTATTACAATGAGGAGGACTGCTGATAATAACAACTTTCTCATATGATCTGTTTTTGGAACAAAGATACAATTTTATTCACTCATTGTCAAGCTCTTACGACATAAAATTTCAGTTGTAGCATGGATTTCAGTTATTCAGCGGTACAAGTTGGTTTATTCCGAATATTATTCAGAAATTTATCCTTTGTTAACCAGGGTTTTTCATGAATATTTCAGCGTTAATTCCGGCAGCAGGGAATTCGGGGAGGATGGGAACCTCCAAGGCCCTCTTAACATTCCAAAACGGGACCACATTTACAGATCACCTTTGTCATTTTTTCGCGGATTACGGCTGCAGCCCGGTGATCCTGGTGGTCAATCCGGAATTTTCGGCAAACCAACCGCTACCGGACCAGGCATTGCAGGTGATCAACAGACAGGTGCATCTTGGCAGGTTTCATTCCATTATACTTGGCATTCAGCATGTTCCGGCGGATGCAGCGTGCGTTATCCAGAATGTCGACAATCCCTTCCTGGAAAACGACCTGCTGACCCTTTTCGTAAATGCGGTTGAACCTGTCAGTTACGTGGTACCGGTACATAACGGCAAGGCGGGACACCCGATCCTCCTGGGCAGCAACATAGTACGTACCATCCGCGGGCATCAGGGTGATGCCGATTTCAGGGAAATCCTCCGGCACTATACCAGGACCGAGGTCCCTTATCCGGGTGATCAGATCCTCTGGAATATTAATACACCCGCTGAATATAATGAGTTTCTCCGCCGGGAACAGGAATAAAATAAAAAATGTATTTTTACGGGCATGAAGCGCTGGAGTTTCTAAATCTCATTTACGATGGAGCAGCTATACGGAAAAATTGAAGAGATCATCAGCGGGCAAAAACCAGCCGCCTTATGCATTGTTATCGAAACCCGGGGGTCGACACCGCGGAAAACCGGTGCAAAAATGATTGTGTATCCCGATGGATCGGTAACAGGAAGCATCGGGGGCGGCAGGGTTGAGAACGAAGTGGCTGGCATGGCGGTGAAGTTGATCGGCTCAGGGAAACCGGTCAAGGTACAGTTTAACCTGGATGAAGATTTTGACATGCACTGCGGCGGCTCGATGGAGGTCTACATCGAACCGCTGAATCCGATGAAGAAATTGTTCATTTTTGGCGCCGGGCACATTGGGAAAGCCCTGGCACGATTTGCCCGGGAATTCGATTTTTCAGTCACCCTGGTTGATCCGCGGGATGATATATTCGGGGATGACATCATCAAAAAATACAATTGCATAAATCAAGACTACTTCCAGGCAATAACCGCCATGTTTTTTGATGAAAACACCTATGTCGTCATCGTGACACCAAAGCATATCCTTGACGAGGAAATTCTCGCCCTGGTCGCACGCAAGCCGCATGCCTACCTTGGTATGATCGGCAGTACCCGCAAAGTGGATTTGCTGAAAAAACGGTTCCTGGAGGAAAACATCCTCACGCGGGAGGAGATTGAACAGGTTGACATGCCCATCGGCATCAGGTTCAATGCAGAAACACCGCAGGAGATTGCCGTCAGCATCCTGGCAAAACTGATCGATGTAAGAAATGCGCAATGAAAAACATGATCCGCTTCGTTCTTGACGGAAAAATTGTGGAGGTGGATTTCGCCGGCAACCACGGATTAAAGCCTACCACCACGGTGCTGAATTACCTGCGGACACTGCACGGGCACAAGGGGGTGAAGGAGGGTTGCGCTGAGGGAGACTGCGGGGCATGTACGGTTGTCGTAGCTGAGATTGACCAGGAGGGCACGCGGAATTAGCATACGGTTAACTCATCCCTGGTATTCCTCCCCATGATCCAGGGCAACCAGTGGATTACGGTCGAGAACCTGGCGGATGAGGCTGGGGCCGTAAAGA
>CAZPWZ010000058.1:0-9596 GCA_964590675.1 uncultured Draconibacterium sp. | reverse complement strand
CCGCTTTTGATCGGAACCGGTGCACAGGTAGGAGTAAAGGCTGCAAAGGAATATATGTTCATGGTCTTTGTCGGGCCGGTCGGACCATACTTCAAAGAGGGTTTCAACCCTGTGAAGATGCAGATCGTTCGCGATTATGACCGGGCAGCACCACTGGGTACCGGTCATATCAAAGTCGGCGGCAATTATGCTGCAAGCCTCAGGGCAGGGGACAGGGCCCACCAGGATGGTTTTGCCTCATGTATCTTCCTCGATGCCCGTGAGAAAAAGTATATCGATGAGGCAGGCCCGGCAAACTTTTTCGGGATCAAAAACAATACCTATGTAACACCCGATTCTTCGTCAATCCTACCCTCCATAACCAATATGTCCCTGAGGGTTCTTGCAGAGGAGATGGGGCTAAAAGTTGAAAAACGCCATGTCCCGGTTGAAGAACTTGAGGAATTTGAAGAAGTAGGCGCCTGCGGCACTGCTGCCGTAATTTCACCTATCTGCATGATCCATGACCGGGATACCGGAAAAGAATATAAATACTGCAAAAACGGACAGCCCGGAACCATTTCGCAAAAACTCTACAGCAAACTGAAAGGAATCCAGGAAGGGCTGGAACCGGATACGCACGGGTGGATTACCATTGTGGAATAAATCCTGTTGAATATCTTCTTTTTTCGATTTGAAAGAAGCCTTTGTGGTTTATAAGGACCCGCAGAGGCTTCTTAATGAAATAAATATTTTTTCGATGCAGCCTGCATCCATAATGGAATAGCAATTGTTTAAGGCAGAAACACTTCTGTAAGATCAATGCTTAAACCTTTGAAAATGTTTACCGGAATTTTATAAACACAAACTTACATAATAATCGTGATTCATAGACGCAACGCATAAAAATCAGCACTATTTTTAGAGGAAATATACAAAGCATTTCACCCAGGAATACTTTGACATTGTTAATGATTGTCAGTTTCCAGAAATATTTATATTTGCTTAATTGTAGTTGCAGGCAATCTGAAACTGGAAATATAATTCTGAGCGAATAAGAAAAATACGCTGAAATAAATCGTCATGAAGACAATGCAATTCTTGCTTCTGTTTCTTGCCCTGGGGCAGATTACATTGGCACAAAATCCTGACATTGAAAAGATTAAACAGGACCTAACCAAAGCGACCGGGAAAGAGAAGATCGTGCTGACAGCGGAACTTTCACGACAAATGTATCTTTTTAATCCCCAAAAGGGACTTGAAATCGGGTATCATGCGCTCCGCCTGGCCGATTCGATGAAGATTCAGTCAGAACATGGTAGAATATACAATAACTTGGCAATTAATTATTTAGTGATCTCAAAACTGGACACAGCAACTTTATTTTTTAATAAGGCATTGGCTGCTGCTTCACAATATAAGGATTCATTGCAAATGGGTATGGCCTATAACGGCGCTGGCATCATTTACGAAAAGAGAGGAGTTTTTGATTCAGCGCTGATCGTGTTTCATAAAGCCTTAACAATTTTTCAGTTAACCAAAAATAGCGAAAGAACCGGCCGAACGCTCGAAAATATAGGAACCATCCACATTCACAGGGGTGAATTAAAAACATCATTGACTTATTTGCTGGAAGCTAAAAGTAGTTTTGAAAAAGCAGGTGTCACTAAAAATCTTCCATCGCTTTATATTAAAATAGGCCGCATCTATGCCGAAACAGCAGAGTATGCAAATGCCGAAAAATGGTATGAAACGGGCAAACAGCTTTCAATGGAAAATGGCAACTATCAGGAAGCTGGCATCGCCATTAATGCCGTGGGAATCATGTATAAGAATCAGGGGAGAAATGAAGATGCCTTGAAAAAGTATCTTGAAGTAGTCGATATTGCCGATAAAATTAAGAATAAGTTACTCTTGCTCGCTGTTTATGGAAACATCGGTAATGTTTATCAGTCGTTGGGGAATTATCCCAGGGCCATTGATTTTCATCAAAAGGCTTTAAATATTGCCGAGTCATTAAACAACCCGGTTGAAAAAGCAATACAGTTTGTTAATTTGGGAAATGATTACAATTCGCTGAAGGATTATCGCAACGCGATAAAATATTTGGAAAAGGCATTGCCGGTTTTCACAGATACGAAAACCCAGTCATATTTGCTTTCCACCTATGAAGCCATGATAACCGCTAACAATGGATTGAAAAATTATGAGCGTTCGGTGAATTATTATAAAAAATCGGTGCAACTAAAGGATTCCTTGTATAAAAATGAACTGAATACTTCTCTGGACTCGTTGAAAGTAAAATTCAATACCGAACAAACCCAATTGGAAAACACCATGCTTGCCCAGAAAAATGAGATTCAGGACAAGACCATCTCTCTGCAACGCAATATGATCATTTCAGCCGCTGTAATTGCTGTTTTATTGATAGGTTTCATCCTGATGATTTTCAGAAATCGTCAAAAAATCAGGAGAACCAACATCTTACTGGAAGAAAAAAATCAGGAAATATCGGTAAATGCTGAAAAATTGAAACAAAGTCATCATAGACTGACCGAATTATCACAATTCAAAGATGCGATGCAGTCGTTCCTGGTCCATGACCTGAAAAACGCGTTGAACATCATTGTTAATGCCGATTTGAGAAGCGATCCCGACCAGAAGCTGGCGGGGATCAGGAGTGCCGGGAAACGCATGTTGAATATGGTCCATAATATGCTCGACATCACGGGATTCGAGAACAGCAGGATGTCATTGAATATCCGTGAGTTTCCGTATAACGAAATGATTTCGAACGGCTGCCGGCAGGTGAAAACGCAGGCAGCAACACGCAACATCACGATTTCCTTCAAACAGGATAAAAATTTCCAGTTGAACGCTGATCCGGATATCACCGAAAGGGTGCTGGTAAACCTGCTCGACAACGCCATTCGACACGCTCCCGAAAGCAGTACGATCGAAGTTGTCGCAGAATTGGAGGATGGATTCCTCAGAATTGCAGTAAAAGATCATGGAGAGGGTATCCCCCCCGATCTGCTGCCCTTTATTTTCGATAAATATACCCGGGGAAACCACTCAAAACAAGGCAACCAGCGGTCATATGGACTTGGCCTGGCATTTTGTAAAATGGCCGTTGAAACGCATGGCGGAAAAACCGGGGCGATCTCGGAGCAGGGCAAAGGAAGTGAGATATGGTTCACCCTGCCGCTGGCATCCGGTCCGGCTATTGAGACAGCAGATCACACCCAACCTCCCCTGATGTCCTGCCAGCAGGATTTAACGAAATTCACGGAAGAAGAGCTCACCTGTCTTCGGGAAAATTATGGATCGATCAGGCATCTATCCATTCATCAGATCTCCGACATCAAAGACCTTCTGAATAAAGAGGATGAAGATACCTCTGCCGCAATCCGGAAGTGGAAGAAAGCGGTTATCACATCCATCAATCAGTATGATTTATTGTCATTTAATCAATTGATCAATCTTTTAACAGACAACGATGGATAAAATCCTGATCGTAGACGACCACCCTGAAAACATACAACTGATCGCGGAGATAATTCAAACTTCTTTCCCAAATGCAAGATTGTATCAGGCCATCCGGGTTGATATTGCAATAGAATTATGCTCCTGGACAAAATTTGACCTGATCATCAGCGACTGGGAGATGCCGGATAAAACCGGAATCGACCTGATCCGGTCACTCAAGGCAGATCCGGCAACCCGGCATATTCCCATCATAATTGTGACCGCCATCATGCTGACTGCCGAAAACCTCGAAATTGCTCTTTCTGCAGGGGCGCACGATTATCTCCGCAGCCCAGTTGACCCGCTCGAACTGACTGCAAGGGTAAGCGCCGCTTTGAAACTCTCCCAGTGCCACCTGCAGGAGATTAAGGAAAAAGATCGTCAGCTGATGGAGAAAACGCTGATTCATGTTAAACACAATGAATTCAGCTCGGATCTGATCAGGCAGCTTCAACCATTGCTCGGAATTTGCAATGAAAATCCGGAAGCGATGAAAATAGTCGGGAGCAGCATCGCATCGATCGAACAAAAGATCAAAGAAGACAGCTGGAAAAGTTTCGAGGTTGCATTTCAAAACATCCATGGCGATTTTACCCAAAACCTGTTGCTCAAACATCCCAGCCTTACAAAGAGTGAACTCCGACTATGCACTCTACTGAAACTTAACATGAACACCAAGGACATCGCCGCCATGCTGTTTCAGTCGCCGGAAAGCCTGAAAGTTGGCAGGAGCCGGCTACGTACCCGGCTTGACATGACCGAGGAAGACAGCTTTCACAGTTACCTCTCGAAATTCTGAGAATTATTCCTGGAGTTGCCTGATCCATCCCTGGAAAGAGGACGAATCGGGGATCAATGGCTAATGGCTAATTCCTAATTCCTAAAAAAAATCGCCTTTTGTTAACCTTCCGCTAACCGGCGCGCAGATCAATTCCCGAAATTCTGTCCTAAGTTTGATGCTCGTTTGAAACATCAATAACCGGGTTATGCGTTACTGGACCAAAATCATCCTGATTCTTATCAAAGCGCTGTTTTCGTGAAGACCAGGCAGGCCAACATTGCGCTCGACCGGCTGAACCATGAGATCAGGGCCAATGAGGAGGAGGTACGCACAGTCAAAGAAAAACTGACCGACCTCTCCGCTTTTAAAGAAATGATAACCTGTTTTTTGGACCATGACCTGAAAAACGCGCTGAACATCGTTGTTAATGCCGATGTCAGAAGCGATCCGGTGCAAAAGTTGTCTGGGATAAAAAACACTGGAAAGCGCATGCTATACATGGTCCACAATATACTCGGCATCATGGGATTTGAGAACGGCAGCATGACACTGAACACCCGGGAGTTCCGATATAACGAAATGGTGCTGAATGCCTTCCGGAAGGTGAAAATGCAAGCAGCCACAAGCAACATCACGATTTCTTTCAACCAGGATAAAAATTACCGGTTAATCTCTGATCCGGATATCGCCGAAAGGGTTTTGGTGAACCTGCTTGACAATGCAATACGACACGCTCCGGCTGTTAGTGCGATTGAAGTTGAAGCAGAAATAACAGACGGCTTCCTCAGGATCGTGGTGAAAGATCACGGAGAAGGCATACCTCCCGCGTTGTTGCCTTTCATTTTTGATAAGTACACCCATGGAGACCAGCCTGAACAGGGCGAATCCCCCTATTATGGTCTTGGCCTGGCTTTTTGTAAACTGGCCGTTGAAGCGCATGGCGGAAAAACCGGGGCGACCTCGGAGCAGGGAACAGGAAGTGAGATCTGGTTCACCCTGCCGCTTGCATCGGGTCCGGTCATGGAAACAGAAGATCACACACGACCTCCCCTGTTATCCAGCCAGCATGAGTTTCCCAAATTCACGGAGGACGAGCTTACTTATCTCCGCGAGCATTATTGTTCGATCAAACACTTATCCATTCATCAGATCTCCGATATTAAAGACCTGTTGAACAAACCGGATGAAAACAAGTCCGTCGGTATTAAGTGGTGGAAGAATGCGGTAGCAACCTCCGTGAATCAATATAATTGCCAGTTATTCAGTCATCTCATTGACATTATAACAAAAAATGGCTGATAAAATCCTGATCGCAGACCACAACATTTTTTCTCAATTGTTAACCTTTTGCTAACCGGCTTTTCAGTATTCAATGCTATTGAAAGGTAGATTTGTACAATAATTTGATTCATTTAAAACCTCCATCAGAATCTGTTCTTGCCAATCGCAATGATAATTCAGGTATCCTGATTGCCCGGTTTGGAAAACAAGCATAAACATACGATGAAACTGAGCCTTGAATTCTTCGAACACATCCTGAAAAATGAAACGAAATGAAAAAAATTACCTTACTGTTTGTCCTCTGTATTTTGCATACAGTGGCATTGCATGCCGACAACGAGTTTGTCGATCCGAATCCGTCAAACGGTAATAGGTTCGGCGAACATGTGGTTGTTCTGACGAACGGGAATGTGGTCATTTCTTCACCGCAAGCGGATTTGAACGGTAAAACAAATTGCGGCGCTGTTTATCTGTTTAACGGCTCATCGCATGCCTTGATCTCTACCTTATATGGTTCGACTGATAATGACCAGATTGGCTATGATGGGGTTACTGCCTTACCCGGCGGGTATTACGTCGTGTGCAGTCATTACTGGGATAATGGAGCGATTAATTCTGCAGGAGCTGCAACTTTTTGCAACGGGACAAGCGGTATCAATGGAGCGGTTAGCGCAGGCAACAGCCTTGTGGGATCCACCGCCAGCGACCAGGCCGGTTCAGGTGGCATCAAGGTATTAAGCAATGGAAATTTTATAGTTTTTTCACCATACTGGAATGGTGGACGAGGTGCAGTGACCTGGTGTGGTGGCACCACCGGATTGGCTGCTGCCATCAGCAGCAGCAATTCCCTTGTCGGACAAACCGCATATGATAATGTAGGCTGGGTAAGTAGCAATCAAGGTGTACTGGCTCTTAGCAATGGCAATTATATTGTCAGTAGTCCAAATTGGGATAATGGATCAAATTACGACGCGGGAGCGGTGACCTGGTGCAATGGCGCTAGCGGGACAAGCGGCTTAATTAGCAGCATAAACAGCCTTGTCACTAACAAAGCAAATGTGAAATTAGGCAATAGTCCTGATGATATTGTTGGACTGACCAATGGAAATTACGTTGTCATATGTATAAGATGGACAGATGATGCCACAAACAACAAAGGATCTGTTACCTGGGGAAGCGGTACTGGCGGAGTCAGTGGCGTGATCAGCAGCAGCAACAGCCTGGTCGGTACTACATCCGGTGAACAGGTCGGCTCGAAAGTGGTTCGATTAACCAATGGACATTATGTTGTGGGAACGTTCTATTGGGATAATGGAGGTACTGACAATGTTGGAGCTGCGACCTGGTGCGATGGTACGACAGGTCGTACCGGATTTATAACAACGGGTAATAGTCTTTATGGATCAACGGCGGAAGACAGGATCAGCAATGGCGGTATAACCGCTTTAACAAATGGGAATTATGTTGTGATCAGCACTGGCTGGGATAACGGAGCAACAACTGATGTTGGCGCTGTTACCTGGTGCAATGGTTCAATCGTTACATCAACTACCGTGAAAACCAGTAACAGTCTGTATGGAGCAAAAAAAGATGATTACATAGGAGAAAAAGGTATAACTCTACTTACCAATGGAAATTACGTTGTAAGTAGTCCCAGTTGGGACAATGGGAGCATTTCCAATGCGGGGGCTGCGACATGGTGCAACGGCACAACCGGGAGAACAGGAGCGGTCGGTACCGGCAACAGTCTTTACGGAACAACAGCACTCGACAGGATTGGAAACACCGCAGTAATGGCATTGGCCAATGGGAATTATATGGTTTTCAGTCAAAATTGGACCAATGCAGGCACACTGTCAAATGCCGGAGCGGCCACCTGGTGTGATGGCACCGTTGGCCGCACCGGGTCGGTGACCACGGCCAACAGTCTGTATGGCACGGCCGCCAATGACTTTATCAATCCAAACGTCGGTCAATTAGACGGTGGGAATTATGTGGTAATGGTGCCCAATTGGAACAATGGCAGTGTATCAGATGCCGGAGCGGCAATGTATTGTAATGGTTCCACGGCGCCAACCGGACCTTTTACCAGCAGCAACAGTCTTGTAGGTACCCAGGCACTTGACATGGTTGGCGGGATTTTCAAGGCCCTAACCAATGGCAACTATGTTATGCACACCAATGCCTGGAATAACGGGACAGTTACAAGGGCCGGTTCCGTTACCCTGTGCAATGGCACAACCGGCCTTATTGGCGCAGTAAGCAGCAGTAACAGTCTGGTCGGGACGACAGCGAATGATCAGGTGGGTAGTGGGTATAGTGTGACTGCGTTAAACAACGGAAATTATGTGGCAGCAACCACTTCGTTTAACAATAGTGGCAGCGCAAGCGCCGGCGCGGCCACCTGGGGAAGCGGTACGGCTGGTGTTTCAGGTATAATTACGAACGCCAACAGCATCATCGGGCCGGTAAGTAACTCAAGCATGAGGGGTGTCGTGACCAATGACACCTACAGTGAATATTATGTAAGGTTTTCGCCACAGACAGCTACGGGCCGGGTCTTTTACGCCAGTTATAATGGTTCGGCAACCACCTATGCGTTGACCTACAATGCCAACGGCGGTTCGGGCAATGTTCCTGTTGATGCCAGCAGTCCTTATGCAGCGGCGGCAACCGTAACTGTCAAGGGGAATGTCGGCACGCCGACAATACTTACCAGAACCGGTTACGCCTTCAGTGGCTGGAATACCCAATCCGACGGAAATGGGACCACCTACCAGGCCGATGCCACCTTCAGCATGCCAGCCAATGCAGTTATTCTATATGCCAGATGGCTGCCAACGTCAACGGTTACCTTTGATGTTGCCGGCGGAACACCGGCGATTGACCCGATCACACAGGTAGAAGGCACACCGGTCACAGCGCCGGCCAACCCGACAAAAGCAGGATTTACGTTCCAGGGCTGGGTACCTGCAGTACCGGCAACCATGCCTGTGGACGACATGACCTGCGTAGCGCAATGGCAGATTAATCAGGCACCGGACATTGCCGCAGTCGGCGGTTCCACAACAGTTATAGACAGGACAAATTATTTGATTTACGGATTAAGTGTCCGTTTGACTTCGCTTAATTCATACATTGAACCTGTGGGAGGAGCCACCCTGGAGGTTATAAAGTCTTCAGGTACCATTTGTGGTACCGGCACAGTGGTCAATGTTAAAAGCAACGGTGTAACTGTTAAAATTTACAAAGTTGTTATTTTCGGCGATGTGAATGGCGACGGTAACATTGATTCGATGGACGCGGGCATGATTGTAGATTACGAAAACTACATGATCTCATTAGAAGGCTGTTACCTGAAAGCAGGGGATGTCAATGGGGATGGTAATGTTGACAGCATAGATGCCGCATATGTTGTTGATTGTGAGAACTATTTGATAACGATAAACCAAGTTACCGGACTGGCAAATTAAACATATTCATTGATTTAAATAAATAATAAAAATGAAAAAGATTCCATGCTATTTAAAAAAAATCTTAGTATTTTTTTTGTTAATTAATTGCTTCAGTGCATATGCAGTTCTTGGCGATGGTAACGAATTGTCAGTGGACTTCAACCTGATTGTTGGCAGATATAACACAACAACCCAGGTTTTTACGCCACTTGCTATAGGCGAAACAATAGCCATAAACGATATAATCACCGTGAGGATAGTCCCGCAGAGCGACTATCTGGTAGGTAATACCTGCTTTGTAATCATGTTTGACAAAGTAAAATTTACAGTTCAGGGCGTCAATAAGTTAGCATTTACAGTTAACAGCAGCAACAACTATTATGCACAGGCCTGCTCGGGTTTTTCGGGATCCACTTCCATACCTGATGCAAGTTGGCCGGCAAGCTTTGCTGCCGGTGAGCGATACGATGTGTACAAAGCAATCAAGTGCCTCACTATGGCTGATAGCAACTCCCCGAACGGTGGTTACCCTGAATATCTGCCCGGCCCCGGCACATGGCTTTTTCAGTTCC
>CAZPWZ010000057.1:0-9858 GCA_964590675.1 uncultured Draconibacterium sp. | reverse complement strand
ATTCCATCACGGCAAAAAATCTGAACGCTGCAACCACTCATTCTTACATAAAAGCCGATCTGAACCTGAAATTCTCCTCTTTGAAATCCATTGCAGATTCGTTACCCTTATTAATACTGAACCTGAACCTGCGGGATGTCAGCATTCAAAATAGCGATGTGCTCTATTTCAGTCCGCCACTGATCAGGCAGCCATTCTTTCAAAACAAGGCCAACATCACCACGATTTCCGGAATTGTAAATGGACGGATGAATAAACTGAGGGGAAAAAATATGGTCATTAAAACCGGAAGCAGAACCATATTAAAAACCGATTTCAGTATCACCGGATTACCGGATGCGGAAACTGCCTATTATATTTTTCCGAATCTTAAAGTAATTTCAGGGAAACAGGATATCTTGATGATGGCCGGGCCTGTAATACCAAAAACCATCGAGCTTCCTGAAAATGTATTGCTGCAGGTCGTGTTCAAAGGAAGGTTGAAGTCCTTTGAATCGACACTTGGCCTTGGCAGCAGCTTTGGATCAGCAAATCTTGCTGCCACGGTCGATCCGAACCAGAATTTCAGAAGTACTGTCAGTATCACCAACTTCAATTTAGGCAGCCTGCTGAAAGATACCTCGATGTTTGGCCCGGTGTCATTAACCGCCAAAGCAACAGGTCACGGACTGGATATAAATACGATGACAGCAAAAATCGAGGCTGAAGCATCGCAGTTCCACCTGAACAGGTATACCTACCATAATCTCACCATAAACGGGAATATAAACGGGAAAGGGTTTGACGGCAGGATAAATCTGAAAGATGAATATGCTGATTTTGATTTTGAAGGACTTGTAAATTTTAATCCCGGCCACGAACACTATCAATTCCGGTTGAATGTAAAGGGCGCCGATCTTCAGAAGCTCAAGCTGACCCAAGAGTATATCAGGGTCGGTTTTATTGCTGCTGCAGATTTAAAGGGCGGAGCTATAAATAAACTGAATGGCCATGCTGGGATCTCCAATATAGTCATCGCAAAGGAACAGAAAGTGTATTCCCTAGATTCCATATCATTTACTTCGCGCAATGAACCGGGGAAAAGTGAACTGGAATTAAGCAGCGCCCTCATTGATGTAAAATATTCAGGAACCATTTCACCTGCCAATCTTCCTTACGAACTTAACAATTTCATTCGCAATTATTTTCCATTCTCTGATACGATCCAGCCAAAGAAGTACGGAGACCCATCGAATTTTACATTTGAAATACAGCTTCACAATCATCCGATTCTTACCCAGGTTTTGTTGCCCCGGTTAAAGGAATTCGAACCGGGCATCATCCAGGGAAGTTTTGACAGTGAGAAAAGTGAAATGACCTTGCATGCCACCATAAAAAAGGTGGTTTACGGAACCACTGAAATCAATGATTTGCTCGTGGATGCAAATTCGAATCCGACGGCGTTGAACTATAAGATATCGTGCAGCAGTATATTAAACACGCAGATCAAACTGGACAACTTCATGGTAGATGGCAAACTGGCAGATCAGACCATTTTTGCCAATGTATCTTCAATTGATGATAATCTTGGCAAAAAACTGGTGATCCGTTCTCAAATTACCCTGGATAACGGCAATTACCGGCTTGTGCTCGACCCAAAAGAGTTCTACCTGATGAATAAGCGGTGGGACATTGCAGTGGATAATTATATTGCCTTTGGAAAAGATGGTTTTCTGATCCATCATTTTTTCATTGATAATAATGATAGCCAGGTTCATGTCACCTCAGTCCACGATCAGTTCAATGATGACCTGAACATATCGGTCCGGAATTTCAGGCTGGATGACCTGTCCAGGATCATTGAAAAAGATACCAACCTGGTTGAAGGGAATCTTGATGGGAATGTGCTGCTAAAAAGGGTGAACAACAGCTATGGTATCATTGCGGATGCCAGCATAACCAACCTGGTCGTTCGGGGTGTTCCCGTTGGAAATTTTACCTTCAAGGCTGGCAATCCGACCGCGGAACGATTTGATATCGACATGAATCTATCGGGGGCAGACAACAATCTGACTGCGAAGGGATATTTTTCACCTGATGGCAGTGATAATGCACTCAATGTGGAAGCCACAATTAATTCGCTTTCCATGAAAACAATTGAAGCATTCTCGATGGGACAAATTACCGAATCATCCGGAATGGTAAACGGAAAGTTGTTCATCCGGGGTGCGGCCAGCGCCCCTGAAATTACAGGCGAACTTGTTTTTAATGATGTTTTTATAAACCCTGCCGTGCTGAACAACCGGTTGGAATTAAAGCATGAAACGGTCCAATTGACAAAGGATGGCATCTATTTCAAATCATTTACGCTTTTGGATGCCGGTAAGCATGCCGCAGTCATTGATGGCTCTGTTCATATGAAACAGTATAAAGATTTCATCTTTGACCTGCATGTAACCACGGACGACTTTTTGTTATTTAACACGACTGTAAAAGACAATAAACTCTTTTTTGGGAGGATGGTCATCGACAGCAAGATTGATGTTAACGGGCCGATGTCATTTCCTGTGGTAACTGCCAAAATAAAGCTGAAGAAAGGTTCAAATTTCACCTTTGTCGTTCCCGAAGAAAAACTGACAACAGACAAAGGCGAAGATGTTGTGGAATTTACTGACTCCCTGAAACTGAATTCAATTATATACAAAGATTTGGGTAACGAGCGTCAAAAATTACGCCTTTCAGGATTTGATCTCTCCTCTGTGATCGAAGTGGATAAACTGGCCACCTTGCGATTATTATTGGATCCGGCTTCAACTGATTCGCTGGTTATGAGAGGTGAAGCCGCCTTGAGCCTTACCATGGATAAAAGCGGAAAATTGAGCCTTACCGGAGCTTACAATTTAAATGAGGGAAGTTACCTGGTCTCCTTTCAATCAGTCATTAAAAGGAAATTTGAAATTAATCCCGGCAGCACGATCATTTGGAATGGTGATCCCCTGGATGCGGAAATATCCATCAATGCGACCTATACCATCCGGGCTTCACCAATCGAGCTGGTGGCTGATCAGATGTCGGGGATGAGCGAAGTTGATAAAAGCGCCTATAAGCAAACCTATCCCTTCTGGGTTATACTCAAACTGAGGGGTGAAATTTTACATCCTGCAATTAGTTTCGAGATACAACTCCCCCCTAAGAATAAGGGAATTCTGGGTGGAGCCGTAAATGCAAAATTGAATTTGCTGAATGAAGATCCTTCTGCATTAAACAAACAGGTGTTCGCCCTGTTGATATTGGGTCGGTTTATCCAGGAGAATCCCTTGCAAACTGATGCAAACAGCGGTGTTTCAAATGCTATGCGTTCTACCGTAAGTAGTTTCCTTTCGGCGCAGCTAAATCAACTGAGTTCAAAGTTTGTGCCCGGGGTTGAACTTAATTTCGACATCCAATCCTTTGATGATTATAGTTCAGGACAGGTCCAGGGAAGAACACAGGTTGGAATCGGGCTGAAGAAAGAGCTTTTCAATGAACGTGTATCCGTTCAGGTAGGTGGCACCGTGGATGTGGAAGGTACCAGGGCAACTCAAAATTCGGCCAGTGATATTACCAGCGATGTCAGCATTGAATACAAACTGTCGAAAGATGGGCGGTATCGTTTGAAGGGCTTCCGTAATACCCTGTACGAAGGAGCCATAGAAGGCCAGATCATTGAAACCGGGGCAGGCGTTTCCTATGTACGCGATTTCAATAAGTGGAAAGAACTATTCAAAAAACCGGCAATAAAGGAAGTTATTGATCCGGATAAAAAAAAGAAATGACACTCTCTGCTAAAAATATATTCGTTCCGTTTATTCTTTGCCTGCTTTTGGCATCCTGCAGCGGTACTAAGCATTTACCCCCGGGAGAAAAGCTTTATACAGGTGCGACAATAAAACTGGAAACAACAGGAAAAATCACCAATAAAAAGAAGCGCCAGTATAAAAATGCAGTCAAAAATACTTTACGTCCCGAACCGAATAAGAAAATTTTAGGCTTGCGCCCAAAATTGTGGATGTATATGACGGCCGGGGAAAACCCTAAAGGTAAGATTAAGAAGTGGCTCAAAAAAAACGGGGAGGCCCCTGTTTTACTTAGCAGTGTTAAACCCGTCGTCACAGCAGCCATCATTGATGCCCAACTTTTCAACATCGGGATTTTCGGAAGTTATACCGAATTCAAAACCATCGAAAAGAAACACACGGCAATGATTATGTACATTAGCCATATTCATGCCCCATATCGCGTAAAGGAACTTATCAATGCTGTTTCCAACGACTCGATTAGCCATCTGATCCTTAAAGAACAGCAAAAATCATTGATTAAGCCGGGTGACGATTACAATCTTGAAAACCTGAAAAAAGAGCGGAAACGCATTGATGATTTATTAAAGAACAACGGGTATTTCTACTTCGATCCCGACTATTTGCTTTTTAATGCGGATTCTTCCAATACAAATCATGATGTGACATTCCGGCTTGGTTTAAAAGACAGTATCCCGGAGAAAGCACTGACTGTTTACCGCATCAACAAGGTGTTCATTGATCAGGATTATTCCCTGGATAACGAAGAGGCGGGCAAACGAAAAGATACGCTCAGGTTCCAGGGGAATTATTTTTTAGGGAAAGAATCAGAAATGAAGATCAGGCCAAAGGTAATCTCGCGATCGGTTTATTTACGGAATAACGAGATCTACTCAAGGATAAATCACAACATCACGCTAAACCGTTTGATGACAATGGGTAACTTTAAATTCGTCCGGTTGAAGTTTTCCGACAGTGATACTTCCGCGGCAGGTTTTTTGGATGTGACCATTTTAATGACACCCATGTCGCAATATACCTTCAGGGCTGAGATTGAAATTGTTTCAAAGTCAAATAACTACACAGGTCCACGGTTGAACACCAGCTTATTGAACAGGAATGCATTTAAAGGCGCCGAATTGTTGAATATCAGCCTTGCCGGATCATTCGAGGCACAATTCGGCGGAAATGGCAGTAATTTATTTTCTTATGCGATCACGCCGCAGGTTGAACTGTTTTTTCCGCGGCTGATCGTGCCTTTTAAAATTAAAAGCACAAAAAGTTACTACGTTCCAAAAACGCGTTTCTCGCTGGCCTTCAGCTTTACAAAAAGAGTCGGTTATTTTGACATGCGCACATTTCAATTCATTTTTGGTTACAGGTGGAAAAAAGATATCAGAAAAGAACATGAATTTAATCCGATAAATATAAGCTATACAACCCTGGCGAATGAAACACCTGCGTTCATTGAATTGCTGGAGACAAATCCCTTTCTTAAAAAAAGTTATGAAGAGCAATTCATCGCCGGGGGAAATTATATTTACACCTACAACGAACAGGTGATCCCCTATAAAAGGATGCAATACTTTTATCAGTTAGCTGCAGAAACTGCAGGGAATCTTTTCTCATTGGCATCCATGATTACCGGGCAAAAAGTATCAGCCGGGAATCCTTCAAAGGTGGTTGGATCGGTTTATTCGCAATATGCCCGGATGAGTATTGATGGTCGCGGCTTCTACAATTTCAAGGACAAGAATAAAATCGCATTGAGGTTTTATGCCGGTGTTGGCGCACCATATGGAAACTCTTCAGTGCTCCCCTATACCAAACAGTTTTTCAGCGGCGGGCCAAACAGCATTCGTGCATTTAAAATTAATTCCGTTGGTCCGGGCACCTATAATCAGCGAAACGACAGCATAGGATTTATGCAGCTGGGTGGTGATATCAAGCTGGAAATGAACGCCGAGTATCGATTTACGATTTATCGCTTTATCAAAGGAGCCCTGTTTGCCGATGCAGGAAATGTGTGGCTGTTAAAACCAAATGCTGTGACGCCGGGCGGCCAGTTTTCCTTTTCAGGGTTCTATAAAGAAATTGCCGTGGGCGCTGGAGTCGGGTTAAGGATTGATGTCTCCTTCTTCGTTTTACGGTTCGATCTTGCAATCCCGTTGCGTAAGCCATGGCTGGAAAATGGCCAGCGGTGGGTGATAGACCAGGTCGACTTCGGCAGTCCTGCCTGGAGAAGTGAGAACCTGATTTTAAATGTCGCAATAGGCTACCCATTCTGATGAAATTGCAGTCAAAGTGTGAATGATGTAACTGTTTTCAATAGTTGTGTAACACTTATCTATTTGCAGATGACTAATTTCGCTTAACTTATAATGCATCTTGACAGGATTGCGAAAGCAATCGTGTTTAGATGAAGTGAAAGATATCAATCCTGAAGATATTGAAACAAAAATTAATAGATATTACAGATGAAAAAAAACAATAAAAAAAAGCCAGGCACTGCAAGGGCCGAGTATATTCAGGTAGAAAAGAACGTTCACCTGCATGTTACAGATGCAGGCGAAGGGAAGCCGGTTGTGCTCATTCATGGCTGGCCGTTAAGTGATGAAATGTTCGAATACCAATACAACGCACTCACAGACAAAAAATTCCGGGTCATTGGCATTACTTTGAGAGGCTTTGGGAAATCTGACAAGCCTTACGGCAAATACGATTACGACGTGCATGCCAGGGATATTAAAAAAGTACTGACCAGGCTTGATATTAAAAATGCAGTCTTAGGAGGTTTTTCCATGGGTGGTGCCATTGCGATAAGGTATGTATCAAAATACAAGGGGGCGCATATAGCAAAACTGGTGTTGTTCGGAGCAGCAGCCCCGATCTGGACCCAGCGTAAAGACTTCCCGTACAACCTGCAAAAAAAAGCAGTCGATGACCTGGTTGAACTGAACAACCATGACCGGCCAAAGTTATTACTTGAGTTTGCCAAGATTTTTTCTGCTACCGAAACCTCATTAAATGACGGGATCGGCAACTGGCTTAACGGGATTTGTTTGAGCGCTTCCTCTTATGCAACGGCTCAATGCCTGATTGCTTTGCGTGATACGGACCTGCGAAAGGACCTGGCGAAAATAAAAATCCCAACCCTGATCATGCATGGCAAAAAAGACAAAATATGCTCTTTTGACCTGGCGGAACAGATGCAAAAAGGGATCAAAGATTCACAGCTCATTCCCTTTGAAAACAGCGGACATAGCCTGTTTCTCGAGGAAACTGAAAAGTTCAATGCTGAGCTGATCAAATTTGCCACGAAGACCAATAAAGAAGTCAGATGAAAGAATACAAATTATTGACCCCTGATATGTTTGGATCCGTAAGGGTTCAAAATCGGGTTGTTATGGCACCCATGACCAGGTGCAGAGCAATAGGCAACGTGCCGAATGAACTGATGGCGCAATATTACAAGCAACGTTCAGATGCCGGGTTGATTATAACTGAAGGCACTTCGCCGTCTCCGAACGGGCTGGGCTACGCCCGGATTCCCGGAATCTTTAACGACCAGCAGGTTGAAGGCTGGAAAATCACAACTTCTGCGGTCCATGAAAATGGCGGAAAGATATTTGTTCAGCTCATGCATACCGGGAGGATAAGCCATCCCTTCAACATGCCTGCGGGGGCCCGGATATTGGCTCCTTCGGCTGTCAAGCCGGCAGGACAGATGTGGACCGATGCAAAAATGCTGCAGGATTTTCCAATCCCGGCAGCAATGACGGATGAGGACCTGCTGCATGCAAAAACAGAATATGTCGACGCGGCCCTCGGTGCGATGGACGCAGGATTTGACGGAGTAGAGCTCCACGGGGCCAACGGATACCTGCTGGAGCAGTTCATTTCGCCGGTGAGCAACATCCGAAAAGACCGTTATGGGGGAAGCATAGAAAACCGGTGCCGGTTTGTGATTGAAGTGGCCGATATTATTGCGGAAGCCATCGGAAAAGAAAAGACAGCCATTCGTTTATCGCCCTATGGCGTTGCCAGTGACATGCCACATTATCCTGAAATTGACGCCACCTATGAATACTTATCGGAAAAACTGAACTTCCTGGGACTGGCATATATCCATCTCGTTGACCATTCAGCACTTGGAGCCCCGATAGTTCCTTTGGAGATCAAGCAGGCAATCCGCAAGAACTTCAAAAATACTGTCATCCTCTCCGGGGGCTATGATAAAGAACGCGCTGAATCGGACCTGCAAAGCGGGTTAGGTAATCTTATTGCCTTCGGACGTCCTTTCATCAATAACCCTGATCTTGTTGAATGTTTTAAAAACAACTGGCCATTATCCCAGGACCTCAAAATGGATCTGTTCTACACGGACGATGAATTGGGATATACTGATTATCCCCGCCATAGCGACTGATCAGTTTGCCACCTGAGTCGAATGATAGGACAAGGTTGGAACAAGGAAACTAGCTTATACGTTCCTTACAGGATGATGGAACGATGCAGCAAAGATAGCCAAAGGCAGGATAGAGAAAGGTTAGGGCAAGGATAGAGAAAGGTCAGAGAAAAATCAACTTAAAATGCCCAACTTAAACTTTCATACGGAGGAAGGAGAATGTTGTAAAAGTAAGCCGGAACATTCATTTCAAGATGAATTGGTCTTACAAATATACAAAATAATTATATAAGATTTAAGCAAACTGAAGAAATAAAATAAAGGAGAAGAAATATGGAAATCGTCATTTTCAGCGACCACCAGCAGAAAGTTGAATTCTATCGGAAAAGGTGTCTGACCGGCAACAGACAGATTTTGGGATTAAGCATCCTGATTATCTATTAAAAATGAAAGCAATATACATCATTGTCTTTTTACTGATGTGTTCTACATTGCTGGATGGTCAGAATGTGAAGCCTCAGCATCCAAAGAAAGTGGCTCCCAATGATACAATAGTTCCTGGTAAAGGGACACGGGAAAACCAACTCGAGAAAATCGAACAGGTAAAGGTAAAATTACTTTCAGATTCAGTCGGCAATCAGCCAAGGCAGAGTGCGCTGATTGATACGACGATGCAAAATAAATACGGAGACCTGCTGGATGACGATACGGCCTATAACAAAAGGTATCCCATATGGATCCCCGCAGCGCAGGTTCTGGGCGCAGTTACTTTAACCTGGGCGCTCGACCGGTATATTCTGAATGCAGAATATGCGCGTATTGGAATCACTTCATGGAAAAACAATATTTCAAACGGATGGGAATGGGATATGGACCGGTTTGGGGTCAATTTCATCGGCCACCCCTATTCAGGGACACTTTCATACAATGCAGGACGCGCCAACGGGTATAATTATTTTCAATCCTTCGGTTTTGCTGTCGGAGGGAGCCTGATGTGGGAATATTTCTTCGAAAATACCCGTCCATCCTATAACGATATAATCTGTACTCCCGTTAACGGCGCATTCCTTGGCGAAATACTATACCGGCTGAGTTCGAATATTCTCGATGACCGGACCAGGGGAAGAGAGCGGGTCTTCAGGGAAATCGCGGCCGGGTTGATCAATCCCATGAGAGGCTTTAACCGGCTGATCCAGGGAAAATCGTTCCGGCGGACAAATAAAGAGGTATACGAGAAAGAGCCCATCAATATTTCCCTTTATGGCGGTATCCGCAAAGTAAATTATGAAGGGGAAAACGTCTTTGGAGAAGGCACCTATAATGCCATGTTCAACGCCCAGTTTGATTATGGCAACCCATTTGAGGTCAGGAAAAGAAAACCATTCGATTTTTTCATGCTGCGCGCAGATATAAATATCGGGGTGGGTAGAAAATTTGTCGACAATGTACTGGGTGTCGGGATCCTGTTCGGAAAGAACATGAAACTGGGAAAACTTGACCTGCTGATCGGGGGATATCAATACGATGACTATTGGGACAATACGAAATTTGAACTGGGAAGCAGTGGTTTTGGCGGGGGTGTCATTTCCAAATATAAATTAAGCAAGTCGAGCAACCTCTATACAAGGATTCATA
>CAZPWZ010000056.1:0-9994 GCA_964590675.1 uncultured Draconibacterium sp. | reverse complement strand
TTCCGTCATCCGCAAGGAAAAGGATTTTGAGATCAGGTTCTATCCTGTGGCAACCATTGCAACCATTTATTCAACCGCTAAGACCTACAAAGAATTATCCGGCCCTGGCTTCAGGCAACTGGCAGGTTATATCTTCGGCGGCAATGCAACTGAAACTCAAATTTCGATGACTGCACCCGTGCATATGGATATCAATGACTCGGTTTCAACCATGAGTTTCGTGATGCCATCGGTTTACGATGAAACAAACCTGCCGAAACCAAACGATCCAAATGTCATCATTTCAAAAACAAAGGATGAATATGTTGCCGTTTTGCGTTTTGGCGGATATGCCTCCGATGATGATCTGAAATTCTATTCGGAAAAACTTCGGAATCTTTTGAAAGAAAAAGGGATCCCCTCATACGGCAACTACCGGTATTTAGGGTATAACCCGCCCTACCAGGTTGTAGGCAGAAAAAATGAAATTATTGTTTCAGTCAAATGGAATTAAATCACACTGCCATGACAAGAAAAATATTTTTCCCGCTGGTTCTTCTTCTTATTCTTCATATGATCAATCGTGAGGGATTTGCCCAGACTCCCGTCAGTGGCGGTATTTATGCCAACACCACCTGGACGCTCGCCAACAGCCCGTACCTGATGACTGGCAGCATCGTGGTTTTTCCCGGTGTCACACTTACCATTCAGCCTGGGGTTGAGATCAGGGTCAAGGAAAATGGACTGACGGGTGCGCAATACTATCTCGAAACCAGGGGTACGATCAACATGATAGGGCAGCCCGGAGCGCTCATCACGTTTCGTGCCGACACGGCAGTTACAACGCCCTATTCATGGGTGGGTATCGTGGTAAAAAACTCCCAGGGTGGCGCCCTCAATTACGATTATGTCAGCATTTCCAATGCAGGCAATGCCATCACCTATGATTCATTCATTCCACCGCTGATCACCCTGAATCAATGTGTATTTAATTACAACGGATCGGTTGTATATGTCGGAACGGAACTGCGTGCCGACGGATGTACTTTTATCGGGAACAACACTGTCGTTACCGGATGGAGCATATTTAAATTTACCAATTGCCTGTTTCATGACAATGGCGCAGCGTTATCCATTTATGCCAGTGAACTGTTGATAAACAATTGTTCATTTACCGGCAATGAACTTGGAATATCTCTTAGTTCAGGTTCGTTTACCGGCCTCGATGTCAGGAACACAATTTTTGACAACAATGTCACGGCCTTCGACAATCCCAACAACGGGGTGATCGATGCATGTACCTTTATCAATAACCTGGAGGGCATAAAAAACGCCAATACGGTTACGATCAGCAATTCAGTTTTCAACAACAATGAAACTGCATTGCAGGCAGGCTGGGGAACCCTTGTGACCGATTGCGAGATCAACAGCAATGGAACCGGCATAGCCCTTGGTCCCATCGGATTCGGACAACCTGCCCCGGTCATCGAAAACAATCGTATCTGTTACAATTCAGATTTTAACATCGATAACCGCACCGACCTGAACCTGTTCATCCCCACCAATTGTTTCTGCACGACGGATTCTGCAGTTCTTGAAGAAAAAATACTGGACGGTTACGACGATATCACCAAAGGACTGATCAGTTATGCCATTTTCGACACCACCTGCACGACCGTTATCGCAATGGTCATTAAAACCATACTTACAGCAACGCACCATGACCATCAGGGAAGGCAATTCAATATTTTCCCAAATCCTGCGACAACCCATTTCACCATTAGCAGCGACAACCGGTACACAAATATCGAATTATACGATATGCAGGGACGGAGGCACCTGTCGTCAAACCTGCAGGAGGGTGACAACCGGATTGACATTTCGCAATTGCAGGAAGGGGCCTATTATTGCCGGCTGACCGGGGCAAATGTGAACACCTCGAACCAACTTTTTATCAAACAAAGATAGCTTTCACCTTTATTATGTAATTTAGTCACTTGACTAACTTAGAAACCAACTACCATGAAAACATATATATCAGTTATATCAGTCGTTTGTATGTTTTTCTTCACCGTTCTGACCGGGCAGGCGCAGATCAACCTGGTCGGTGCAAGTGTAAATGCGACCACCGGTTCTATCGATATTTGTAAATGGCAGGCACTCGATTCCACCTCTGTGACAACCTACCCTACCGTCCTGCAAGGGTATTTATTCAACTCATCGGTGTTCGATGCTTACAAAAGCAACTATTATTTAACGGGTGTTACGTCAACTTCCACCGGATTATTCTCCTTCAATACGGCTACGAATCAAACTATGCTGGCTCCTTACAACACCTTTTCCAACATCACGGAGATCGATATGAGCACCGGGAAAATCTACAATCTGACATCAGATTCCATCGGGTATATCACGGTAAACGAATATGACATCAATACCGGAACGGATAGTGTGCTGGGTGTGATCAGCGAGCCGGGTATTCAGGGGATCATCACGGATGCCACGGGTTTCGATTCCAACAATGGGATTTTGTACTACATAGGCTATGATGGTGTCCCTTCCAACTGCCTGTATAGTATCCCTGTCAGAGATACTGTTTTTTCCTGGTCAAAAACAACACTTCTGACAACCGCTCCCGGCAACAACTTTTCCAGCGTAAATTATGACAATGTCAACAATATTATTTACGCTTCTAATGCTGAATATGATGCGTCCAATAATTATATAGGAAATAAGGTCGTGGAAATCAACAAAATAACCGGTGAAGTAATCACAAGGGGACTGCTGGCAGGATTTCCCTGGTTTGTGGCAGGGTCTTCCTCCTTTGATCAGAATTCAGGCAGTTTGTTGCTGGCAGGAATCGACACTAGCAATGTGCTAAAAATGATCGTATTTGACACCTACAGCAATTCTTATCAAACGGGATTTATTCCCGGCATGGTCTCTGAAATTGTATGCGACAACTTTGCATTTGCACAAATGGCTTATGGGACTCCTACATCACAAGATGAAAGTGATAATACGGAAACTTCAATCTTTCCCAACCCGGCGTCCAACAGGTTCACTTTGAAAAGGAGCAACACTGCTAACAAATCCACTTTGAAAATATACGATTTAAATGGCGGGGAATTATTGTCCCGTGAAATTCAAAACCCGGAAACTGAAATTTCGACTGAATTCCTGTCCAAAGGAGTGTATATTGTTGCTATTCAGAGCCAAAAGACTACGCAAACAAAAAAACTGGTTATTGAATAATCCCGAAAGCCTGATCTGAAAACATTTCTTTCCAATATATTCTTATGTTTCTTGACCATGCCAAATTATTTAATAATCGGAGCAAATTCCGCAAAATCGTTTACCAGACTGAGAGCTGGACCATCAACATCAAACCTTATTTCTGGAAAGAGCTTAAAGCGCTATTTGGAAATATGTATCCGGATAACAGGAACTACCTGAAATTATGGAATTTCTATCGGTTTTACCTCGTCATCTACTTTCTTCTGTTTGCGGCTTATTTAACTTTTAACTAGGACCACCAAATGAATGAAATCAAAGTCGGCAGCACGATCCCTGCCTTTAACCTGCCTGATCAGAACGGAAATCCATATGACATCCATTCGCTGTTTGGTAAAAAGAACATGGTACTTTATTTTTATCCGAAGGATGACTGCCCGGCCGTGTGACTTATGTAACTGATAAATCCGGCAGGGTAGTCTGCATTTTCAATTCACAAATGCAAAGTGCAAGGGGTTAAGTGTACCCCTTCAAATGCAAAGTGCAAAGTGCAAAGTGTAATATTTTGCACCCTGCACTTTTCGTTTTAGACCCTGCACTTCGGATATATTTTTCGAAAGCAACTATGCCGTGCTACCCAGTCACCCCGACATGCAAACGATAGTAGCTGACCGTCGCCCCGAAAGCCTCCTCCTTCGTGTATTTCGGAACAAATCCAAAATCCTGTGCTGCTTTTTCAGAGGTAAAGGTAAAATCGTTGCAGGTGTACAACACGGCGAAACGGCTGAATTTGGGATTGTATTTTTTAACTGGCCGTATGAGCAGGGCGAAAAATTCAGCCATGGCTCCCATGGCATAGGCTGTTTTGCGCGGGATCCAGATATTCTTTGGCCAGATAGGATAGCCGGCTGCCGTGACAATGGCATCAAAAAACTTGAAAAAATTGGCCGGCGGTCCGTCGGTGATAAAGTAAGCATTTCCAGCTATGGCAGCGTTCCCGTTGATCAGTCCCCGGATTGCCAGGATGTGCGCCCATGCCATATTACCAACATAAACATGCTGCGACAGGGATGTCCCGTTCCCAAGCCGCACATAAAATCCACCCTTTGCCATTTTGATGAGCGACCCGATGTGGAACGGATCGGCGGGACCATAAACATCCGCGGGACGAAGAACACAAGTAGTGAGGGATCCCGGCATCCCGGTGGTTTCCAGAACAAGTTTTTCTGCAAGGAACTTGCTCCGGCAGTACATGTTGGGATGCTTTTCGGGGTAGGGGATGTTTTCGTCGATGTTGACCAGGGGTTTCCCGGCATAGATGGCATCAAGCGAACTGGTGAAAACAAGATGTTTTACCCCCGTCTCCCGGCATGCCCTGACCACATTTTCAGTGCCGGTATAGTTGACCGCATAAACTTCCTCCTCAGGCCGGGTGCCCCAGTCGACGATCGCGGCGGAATGTATTACCACATCGATCCCGCGGCAGGCAAGGGTTACAGCTGCTGCATCCCGGATATCGGCGGTAACGGACGCTATTCGCCCATCTTCAGGTCCGCTGTAGGGAATCACATCGAAAATCCGAAGAAAGGAAACGTTAACAGGGCAACCCGGAGCCAGGAGTTCCCTGACAATGGCCAGTCCAAGGAAACCTGCGCCACCCGTAAGCAGGATGGATAACCCGGCCGGGTCTTTGGTTGGTTCATTCATAGTGGTTCTTCCGCAATGGAGGTGCAAAAGTAGCAGGAATACTCAACGTGCAGCATGCAACGTGCAAATTGTTACACTTTTGAAGGAACAAAGGCTGGTCACCGGCGGCTATAGAATCAAAGGCGTGTCTTCCCGGCCACCCGCTTATTTACGGATGTACTGAAACCCGGGATCGTTCGGCGTACACGGAAGGCCTTTGCTGCTGCCGAACCGGTAGCTGATTCCCGCCAGAAGGAGTGTTGAATTGGTGTGTCCTGTCGGTTGTTCAACGGCCATTGCGCTTTTGTCTTCAAAGTCGGAGGCGGCCGAGCGGATGTTGAGCACCCCGAAATTATCGCGTATCTCCAGCGAGACCAGGAATCTCTTTCCGACAGCCACGGCGATCCCGGCGCCGGCCGTAACGGCGAGGTTAAACCGGTAGTAGGCTCCTGTTTCGTCTGCCACCTTTTCCTTGCTGCCGTTGTCGGGCAGGTACCAGAGCGACTCCTGCAGCAGCATGGAAACGCAGGGCCCGGCATTGACAAAGTAACGGATCCTTCCGCCGGTGGACCATTTAACCAGTACCGGCAGGGAGAGATAGTCGAGGTTGTACTTCAGCCGCCCGGCTGGAGGAAGTAATGCCGAAGGGTTGTCGGTCAGTGCACTGACCCGCTCATAATGCAGGGCCATTTTGGCTGAAAACCGGCCGGCAAATCCATATTCGCCGGTGACCCCCGCCGCTCCCGACAGTGCAGGATCCGATTGGTTGTAAACGTTTTCGCTCCCGTAGATTAACGACAATCCGGGACCACCTTCGATGCCGATGCTCCAGGCGCCCTGCTGGGCCAGCAGCGTACCGGCCGGAGCAACCAGCAGGAGAAGTAAAAAGACGATTAATTGCCCGTACATGCGGATTGTCCTCCTTTATTTTTATCCTTCAACCAGAATTGTTTTCCCATGGTCTTTTTTACTCATTCCTTTTTACTCAATTTACTTTAACGTCAGGGTGGGGAAGTTTCGTATAGTAAAATCCATTCTGCCTGCAAAATCGGCTGAAATCGTTTAAAACACCCGGGATTATCATAAGGACTTAGTAAATTTCAACCTATCAAATCAGAGTATATTTCTCCTACATTGCGGATGTCCTGAACGGGTTATTGAAAAAATCCTTATTTTTCTCTTCAATGCTTTTAATGACACCCTGAATAGGTGCAATGAACATATTGTCACCACTCTTTAAAAAACAACATGAGTGAAAATAAAAAATTGTGGGAAAATTTCCAGAAGTATTACAACACGAAGGCGACGTATCCGTGGTATCGTGGGGTGTCGAAACTCATGTTGCGAATACATGGAATTCTTATCTTGTGGTAACAGAGGATGAGCGTATCCTCATACCTGCCTATGGCTAAAGAAAAACGGAATCATGGAAAAATCAGAAAACTTATTGTTTCGCAATCAGGTAACTGTATGGCTTTAAAACAAGCTGCGTGGTCATGGTGAAACTTTCGCCGGTCATGGCATCTGTCCAGCTTGTATTTTGAAGCGGCAAAGGCAGTTCAAAATTGATGACACCATTCCTCAGGTTGGAAACGACCAGTATTTTTTCTCCCGCCAACTCTTTGGTAAATGTGACGATATCCTTATTGCCGTATGTGGATAACTGACCGCGTCGCATCGCTGCACAGGTGCTCCTGAAAAGCAGGATCTTTTTATATTCGGCCACCATGTCGGGATTCAGTGTCCAGTCAATATTTTTCGCGGTAAAGGGAAAAACGATTCGGTAGGGAGTTCCCACCTCCTGGCCGTTGTATATCATGGGCACCCCTTTCATGCAGGCGGTTACCACGAAAGCCGCCATTGACCCTCTTTTGCCTCCGAACAAATCGAGCGGCGTGCCGTCAGAACCATTCACATCGTGGTTGCTTAAATAACGAACAACCTGCTGACCATCGGTGGCATTGGTGTATTCCGTGATATTCATGTCGTTGATCAGCAGGGCCGAGACATTGCTTTTGTAGATGGATTTCAGCAACCCGTAATAGCTGAATCCAAAGGTGTAATCAAATCCGGCAAGGAAGTGGGAACTGCGGTTTCCTTCGGCCAGGATCAGCAGTTTGTGAGTCGAAATATTCCGGAGGGTATCAATTGCCTGTGTCCAGAAATCGTGTGGCGGACCATCGGCAAAGTCACAACGGAAACCATCCACGTTGGCTGTAAAGACCCAGTATTTCATATTCCAGATCATCTGCAGGCGCATGGCAGCGTTGGTAAAATCGAGCTGGGCAACATCGTTCCATCCCATTCCCGGCGGACTGATGACATTTCCCGCACCATCCTGCATGTACCAATCCTTGTGGCTTGTGATCCAGCCATTGTCCCAGGCGGTATGATTTGCAACCCAGTCAAGGATGACACACATATTCCTGCTGTGAGCGCCATCGACGAGGTTGCGTAAGTCGGCCAAGGTCCCGAATTCAGCATTCACGGCGGTATAATCTTTCACGCAGTAGGGTGAGTTTACCGACTTCACCTTACCCACCGGGTGGATGGGCATAAGGTAGATTACATTCACCCCGAGTGCTTTTATGGAATCAAGACGGGCAATGACACCTTGAAAATTGCCCTGCGCGCTGAAAGCCCGCATGCTTACCTGGTAAATGACCGCATCCTCGCGGTCGGGGACATTGCTATACGGCGTGCCATACTGCGAAGGGGTTGTATCGGTAACGGGCGGTTTAACCGGGGTTATGACCGTGGATGTCGGCTCCTTACTGCAGGCCAGCAGGAGCGACAGGAACAGGAGCAATAAGAAAATTCTTTTCAACGGGGAAAATTTAATACGAAGGCAAAGGTATGACAAAAATCAGGTCAATACCGGTAAAACAGGTTATTGCCCCTGCGGCTGATTCCCAGGAATTCAGAACCGGGATAGCCATGTTTGGATGATTTATTCAAAAAGTAAAATGATCCCTTTATAAGCTTTATCGGGGTCAAGCAGAAATTTCAATCCCAGTGCGGAGGATTTCTCTGATAACAGGATGCGAAGAGGTGAAGTCCTTTGTATCAAGCGTATGAGGCTCAACACGGGTGAGGAAAACGCTCGCTTAATCCACTCTTCGCCGCAATAATCTGACCATCCCGCGGCATAGAAAGTTAACAGGTTGGCGTGGTCAACTAAAACCAGCGGCTGGTGGTCGCATTAGCCGGCTTTGTCAATAGAAAGAAATGATCCTGCGTTTTATTTTATCATGATCTTTTTCACGATCCGTTCGCCCGACGATTCAATGACCGCAAAGTAGAGTCCGGGTTCCAGGTTGGTTCTTGCTAGTGAGAATGGGATGACCTGATTATAAGTCCCGGTGATCACCTGACGGTACACTTCTATTCCGTTGAGGTTCCTCAACGACAGGCTGACCGGTCCGTCGTCCAGGGGGTTCACCACAATGCGGATCTCCTCTGCAGTGCCAGGGTTGGAGGAAATCATGGTGCCTAACTTAGGGGCAGACAAAGGTTGTTCCTCCTCCTTTGGGATCGAGAAACTGAACATCGAAGAATGGATCAAATTTCCTTCCTTATCGTGGGCTCTCACACTCCAGAAATAGGTAACCCCCGGTTCCGGTTGAAAATCTGGTGTGGAAGCTTCAGTTGCTTCCCCTGTCTTTTGCCGGTAAATGATGTTAGTTTTTGCAATGGGAGTGGATTTCGCTATCACCAGCTCATAATCGCCCAGGGTCCCTTGGTCAGGATGCCAGGCGAATATTAAATTTCCCTGATGGATCTTTTTCCCGTTTGGAGGAGAGTCCAGAATCAGCGTTTGCTGTGCTTTGGTTACTACCCAGGCCAGATAGAACGGCTTTTGACTGGTCAATCCTTCATAAAACCACCAGTTTGGATTCACGTCATTTGTAAAAAGATACATATCCATGCTAAGCTTTCCGATATTCACACCATAACTTTGCGCCGAAAGTTGTTCCAGGGATGCAAATATTTTTTTGCCGTATTCGGAGACTGTGCTCGTTTCGCTCATCAGGCTGCCGCTGTATCCGGTAGATACTTTGATATCAATCAAACATACATCCGGTATCTTTTCGGTATATCCGGCTTCAACTTCAAAGTCCCAACTATTGGTTTGTGAATCCGATTGTTTTTGTTCCTCGCTGGTCTCAATGGTTCCGTATCCGCCTGGCCCGCCATCTTCCCATGACAGGCTAAGAACGGGATCAAGATCCCAGTCACCAGCCTGTTCCAGCAGAAACTCACGGCCTTTATCATAATACCAGTCTTCCATTGACGTTGCATTGGGTTCAGCGATATTAAATGGTGGCTGACTTATGGGGACAGGGTGCTTGATAGACTTATTGCCGATGGTCTCAAAAAGATACTGAAAAGAACCATCAATCGGATAATCCTGTTTTACGGGATCGTCCCACCAGGGAAACAAGGAGAAGGAGTACCGTTTGATCTCCGGCACGATATAGAGAAAATAGCCATTTTCCTGTGATTCTTCCTCCAACTCAAAAGGGGTTGTGTAGGTCACTTTATGTGTTTCGGAGCTGGATACGGTTTTCTCGAAGGTTTGTGAGAATTTCAGTTTAAAACCGATGGAGCCCTGGTATAAATAATTCTTTCGCTTGCTCTCCACATCGACACTTAGCCCGGCGCTCCATTCATTTTCCGTTTGGGTGGTGAATTCCGTGGCCCCAAAACTCTCTGACTCCAGTTCCAGATAGGTAACAGGGACAGGGAATTGCCAGGTTGAATCCCACTTGTGCCAGTTCATGGTGACAGGAGGAGCGCCATCCGAAATTCCGACCAGGGTCCATAGTGAGCTGATGCCCGGATACTTCACGTCATCGTCGAGGTCGGGACTGTATTCATATTCAGAACTCACACACCAGAAATCAGATTGAAACATGGCTGCATTGAAATGCTTGTCATGATCGGGATAAAGCAGCCACATGTATTGCTGGTAACCGTCGGTACCACTCATCACCGACTTGTAATCTTGAGGCAATAGCATATAACTGGCATACAGGAGATAATAATCACTTACTTTATATGGTCCTGTCGAGGAGGGAAGCGTTATCTCTCC
>CAZPWZ010000055.1:0-10005 GCA_964590675.1 uncultured Draconibacterium sp. | reverse complement strand
TATCCTTCCGGCATCTGGTGCATTTTTATCCTCGCATGCTTTCCTCCCTTTCCCAAAACAATAACCTTGTCAATTTCCTTTTTTATTGAGTCGATCATGACTGAGTCAGGAATTTCCATGGTTGTATCGATGATGGTGGTTTTCCCATTGTCGTCACTGACAATTTTTACTACGATTTTCTTGTGGGATTCTTTCTTGCCGGTATCCTGTGCATGACCCGGACGGGTGACGAATATTGCCAGGATGACAGCTGCTCCGAATAACAGGGCAAATTTAAAATTGATAATGTTCTTTTTCATGGGGGCCTCCGGTGTTAAGTTTATGAATGCAAATCTAAAACGAGTAAGTGCCTGAAAATGTTAATAAAACGTTAAAGTTGGTTAACGGATAGTTAATCTTGACAATTAAGCTCTTGCTTTCATTATTTTTGCATCATGAACAAGCGGACAATTTACATTCTTATCGTAAGTATCTGTATTTCATTACTTGGGATCATTATAGTCCAGTTTTTCTGGATCCGTAATGCTTTTCAGGTAAAAGAGGCGCAATTTGAACGAAGTGTGAATGATGCCCTGGGAGGCGTTGTCAATAAAATGGAGACCCGGGAAAACATGCATTTTATCAGCCGGAACTTTGAAGGAGACAGCATAATGAGGATCGTACAGGCATTTTCAAAGGACACGACCCAAGTCATCAAGGAGAGACTTGACTCCCTGCTGGCCCTGAATGAGATGCCTGTTGCTGCCAGGAAAAATCCCCCGCCATCGCCTCCCCCACCCTCTTCAGCGCCCCGCTATCGCCTGCCGCACAATGCACCGGCCGGGGTCATTCATTATTCCTACCAGTATAATGTTATCCCCACCCAGCAAGGCACTGACTCCCTGACTATAACATCAGAACAGTTTTTCCAGGAAATGCCAGTACGAGAACTAGATGATTTTAACTTTGAATGGAACGATCAGCTTACCCGTATTGATTCCCTGATGACCATGAATGCACGCGAATCTGAGATTTTTCAAAGGGAACAACTTGCAGCCCGTGAAGCGAGGGAGGAGGGAGAAATAATTATTGAAACAGACATCCATGGCACACCGACAATTAAATACGTGGTACCCCAGTTTATCCACCCACGACCGCAGCGCTCAAAAAACCAGGATGTTACCAGGAAAGCAAAAAGGGAAAACAACATCCATAAACTGGATATAAAGGCAAAAAAAATCCAGGATTTCATACAGGAAATGGCCATCGCAATTGAGACCAAGCCTGCACCAATCCAGCAACGTATCAATAAAAAGAGCCTGCAGGCATCGCTTGGCAAATCGTTTACCGACAAGGGAATCGACCTGCCATTCGAATTTGCCGTATTCTCACCATCCAATGACACCAACCGACTGCCTATACGCTCAACAGGATTTAAGCGCGAATATGAGCAAACCGGTCACAGGGTGACCCTGTTCCCGAATGATCTCTTCCAGAAGCCCGACTTGCTGCTTGTATTTTTTCCGGGACAAAATACGCATGTGCTCAAATCGCTTTCACTTTTGCTGATCGGCTCAATCCTGTTTACGCTGATCATCGTTCTCTCTTCGGGCGCCAGCATTGTTGTCATGATAAGGCAAAAGAAAATTTCCGATATCAAAACCGACTTTATCAACAACATGACCCATGAATTCAAAACCCCGATTGCAACCATTTCCATCGCGGCTGATTCAATTACCAATTCCAGGGTGATTACCGAACCCGATACTATCAGAAATTTCACACGGATCATTAAAGAGGAAAATAACCGCATGAATACCCGAGTTGAACAGGTTTTACAAATGGCCTTGCTCGACAGCCGGGATTTCAGCCTGCGGCCTGTGCTGATTGATATGAATAACCTGATTGAGAAAGTTGTCTCACATTACCGCCTGCAGATCGAAAAACGTGAAGGCCTGATCACGACCAGGCTTGATGCCGAAAATGCACTGGTGCTTGTTGACGAGGATCATATGCGCAATGTACTGCTGAACCTTTTGGATAATGCCAATAAATACTCGATCGTGAAACCTGAAATTGAAGTTTACTCTTTCCACCGATCAGGAAAGTTTCACTTTGGAGTCCAGGACAGGGGCATGGGCATGAGTCACGATACACAACGAAAAGTATTTGACAAATTTTTCAGGGTGACAGCCGGGAACATACACAATATCAAAGGATTTGGACTAGGGCTCAGTTATGTAAAAGCCATTGTGCTTGCCCATCACGGGGAGATCAGTATCCAGAGTGAATTAGGAAAAGGCAGCAGGTTTGAAATCAGCCTGCCGGCATTACGTGACAAAGATCCTGAACCCGGCGGACATGATACCTCATCTTAGAAGATATCAGCCCCGATAATATATTTTAAACTGTGATCATTAATTAAATTATTTACAACCGGAGGCAAATATGAACCAAAAAATAAAAATATTACTGGTTGAGGATGATCCGAATTTTGGCTCCATAATGAAGTCATACCTGGAATTAAATGATTTTGATGTTGTGCTGAAAACCGACGGAAAGCAGGGATTATCGGGGTTTAAATCTGAACCCTTCGATATCTGCATCCTGGATGTCATGATGCCCGAGATGGACGGGTTCACACTTGCAAAGGAGATCAAGAAAACCAACAGCCAGGTGCCATTTATCTTTTTAACAGCCAAATCGTTGAAAGAAGATATGCTGGAAGGATTCAGAACCGGGGCCGACGATTACATCACCAAGCCCTTTGATTCGGAAGTGCTGTTATTCAAATTGCATGCGATATTGAAACGCAATCAACAACATGTTGAAAACGAAACAGATATAAACGAATTCAAAGTCGGAAAATTCCTCTTTAACTATAATCTGCGCACCTTAATCCACGATAATACCTCCTACCAGCTTTCACCCAAAGAGGCGAGCCTGCTTAAAATGCTCTGTTCTGCAAAGGATGGAATCCTTTTGCGAAAGGATGCATTGGAAAAAATTTGGGGTAACGACAACTACTTCAACGGCAGGAGCATGGATGTTTTCATAGCCCGCCTTAGGAAATGTTTAAAAGCAGATCCCTCCATCGAAATTGCCAATATTCACGGCAATGGTTTCAGGATTATTTTTGGATAGTTTATCGATCGGCACTCTAATATCATTTTTATTTAGGCCGTTTTGTACCTCGGCAGTTTAACACTATGGCAGTTTGAGCTTGCAAAGAAATGTGCAGTCAATCGCTCAGTGGGTCTGCATCTGAACACGCTGGTTTAAGCAATTCCGACTGAAGGCAGCATATTTTCAACAAAATTTATTGTGAATATTTTCACACTGTGAAATAAATAACACAAAATACTTGTTTTATATGCTGTGGTAGTGTAATTTTGCACCCAGTTCAATAAGGTTAACCGGGTCTTTTGAATCTAACTTTTGTTGATATATCAACCAACAGGAGTAATTTGGAAGCTCTTTTTGAACGCTGAAATCATAAAAATAGCAAATGAAAATCAAAGAAATTGTCAAGCTGATCGGTGGTTCGATCGTAGCAGGAGATAAAAATGCTGACATCGAATTCGAGTTGGCATTTGCTTCCGACCTTATGAGTGATGTGCTGACAGTAAGAAAGGACAATCTTTTGCTGCTCACAGGACTTGTTAACATTCAGGCCGTTCGCACCGCAGAAATGTCTGACATCACGTGCATTATTTTCGTCCGTGACAAAAAGGTTACAGCCGAAATGATCAGGATTGCAGCTGAAAGTAAAATAACCATCATACAAAGTCCATTTTCCATGTTCAAGGCAAGCGGAATCCTTTATAACGCTGGCATTAAACCAGTTTTTTAACAATGGCTTCCGAACTCATGCATTTCGAATACCTGGTGGAAGGAGGAAATTTCTCCAAAGCCGGCTTCCCTTCAAGCCAGGTAAAGAAGACCCTGAAGCAACTCAATGTCGACGGGAGTGTGATCAAGCGCACTGTTGTTGCGTTATATGAGGCAGAGGTCAACATAGTCGCCCATGCCTATAGCGGGGTAATCGCTGTAGCTATTGACACTGAAAAAATACGGATCACCCTCACTGATGAGGGTCCGGGCATTCCCGATATAAAAAAGGCCATGGAAATAGGCTATTCAACAGCCACGCCAGCAGTGAGAGAAATGGGATTCGGCGCAGGGATGGGATTATCGAACATGAACAGCAATGCCGATTCACTGAAAATTACGAGTGAAGTGGGCAAAGGAACTAGGGTGGAGATCATCAATTTTTTTGGAAAATGACGACGATCCAATGCCATAAGGAGATGACGTTTCATCACGCACTCAAATTCAGGGAGGATATCTGCATCGGGTGTTCTCATTGCATGAACGTTTGTCCTACCGAAGCAATCCGTGTTGCCCACGGGAAGGCGCAACTGCATGACAACCGCTGTGTCGACTGCGGTGAATGTTACCGTGTTTGCCCGGTGGGCGCCATCATCGTTGAACAGGATGACTTTGACAACATTTACAATTATAAACACCGGGTAGCCCTGATCCCTTCCGTGTTCACAGGACAGTTTCCTGACAGCGTGGGTTCAAACGAAATCCTGGCCGCGGTGCATGAACTCGGCTTCACGGATGTATTTGAAGTCGAAACCGGGGTCGAATTTCTAAACGACCAGGTCAATAGTTATATTGGCGAAAACCACGCTGTAAAACCGCTCATATCGCCTTTTTGTCCTGCCATTGTCAGGCTGATCCAGGTGAAATTTCCGACACTCGCGGGAAATATTATTCTGCTCAAGGCACCCGTAGATATCACGGCACTCCATGCCAGGAAGAAACTCATGGACGAGGGCGCAGCCGCTGCTGAAATTGGAATTTTTTACGTAACCCCCTGCGCCGCCAAAATCGTGGCTGTAAAAAGTCCGGTTGGGGAGGATAAATCGGTCATCGACGGGGTGATCAACATGAATTACCTGTACAACAAAATTTTTAAAATCCTCCGGAATAAAAAGAATAAAAATGCCCGGCCCGGCTTTACGCCGCTTTCAGGAAAATCCGTCTGCTGGAGCCTGACCCATGGTGAGGCCGACCATATGCAACAAGGACGCAGTCTGGCCATCGATGAAATCAATAATGTGATCGAGTTTCTGGAAAAAGTCGAAAATGAGGAGATCGATGGCATCGATTTTCTTGAGCTTCGGGCTTGTGACGAAAGTTGTGCAGGGGGCATACTATGCCCGGGAAACCGCTTCATCACCGTCGACAAACTCAGGAAACGTGCAATGGCCAGTGACAGGCACATCGCTGGTTCGGAAGCCATTCAGGGACAAATTGATAAAGACAATACTTACCTGAAGGAGAATATCAGGATTGAAGCGGTGTTACCCCGATCGATCATGAAACTCGACGATAACCTGGCGGAAGCAATGACAAAAATGAAGCGGATTTATGAACTCAACCGGGTCCTTCCCCAGGTTGATTGCGGAATCTGCGGCTCCCCAACCTGCAAAGCATTGTCGGAAGATGTGGTTCAAAACCAGGCGACAATCAAGCAATGCATCTTTGTACAGAAGATCCTGGAACAAAATGACAAACTGGATATGCTGGAATCGGTGAAGATCATGCGGTCGATATGGAGCGAAAACAAGCTGGATAAAAACAGTTTAAAAGACGAAATCAACGAAATTAACTAAAGCGGATTAAAATGAAGGTTTCAGAATTGACAGCGGCACTGGGATTAAACTTACTGGGCGGAGCACCAGGACTTGACCGGGAAATAACGGGAGGCTACACTTCCGATTTGCTCAGTGATGTGATGGGCCATGCCAATGCCGGCAGGATTTGGATAACGCTTCAAACCCATAAGAATGTGATGGCCATTGCCTCCCTGAAAGAACTGGCCGCAGTTGTTTTGGTAAAGGGATACCAGCCCGAAGCCGACATGCTCGAACAGAGCAAAATTGAAGGAATACCCGTTTTAAGTACAACGGACGAGGCTTTTGAAATATCCGGAAAAATCTATGAATTACTGAATGAGAGATGAAAAAATTCAGGGCCGATCTTCATATTCATACGGTACTATCGCCCTGTGGCGACCTGGAAATGAGCCCTGATGTCATCATAGAAAAAGCCAAGGAGATGAAGCTGGATATCATTGGGATCACAGATCACAACAGCATGCGGCAATGCAGTGTCATCAGGAATGCAGGAATCCGGCAGGGCATCGTCGTTCTTGCCGGGGTTGAAATAACAACCAGGGAGGAAGTTCACTGTCTGGCATTTTTTGAAACGACTGAACAGGCTGATGATTTCCAGCAATATCTTGATAATAATCTCCCGGATATAAAAAACGACGTGAACCGGTTCGGATACCAGGTAGTTGTTGACAGTGAAAACAACATCCTTTACAGCGAGGAAAAGCTGCTCATATCGGCTTTGAGTCAAAGTATTGAACAGGTCGAGGCCAAAGTACATTGCCTGAATGGACTCTTCATCCCGGCACACATTGACAAAAAAAGGTTCGGCGTGATGGAACAACTGGGATTCCTGCCCGACGGATTACCGGTCGATGCGCTTGAACTATCATACCGGTGCACCAAAGAAATATTCCTGCGGCAACACCCCGAAATGTCGGCAAACAGCTTTATCAGCGGATCGGATGCACATTATCCGGAGGAGGTGGGAAGAAAGATCACCATATTCGAAATGGAACACCCCGGATTTGATGAAATTAAATTGGCACTGGGAAACAAAAACGGCCGGAAAACAGAAGTTTTAAACTAAATTGTTAATTTAATAACAAAGTTAATAATATAACAATAAGAAATTGTAATTTTGCCGTGAAAGATTTGTCGATGCACATCATGGATATTTTTCAAAATGCCATCCGGGCCAACGCCACCACTATATCACTTGATATTGTTGAAGATACGCAAAAGAATTTTTTGAGATTATCATTTGTGGACAATGGTCATGGCATGTCGGCTAAACTTTCACACAAGGTAACCGATCCGTTTTTTACCACCCGAAAAACAAGACGTGTAGGCTTGGGACTACCTTTGCTGAAGCAAAATACAGAAAGAACAGGAGGATATTTCAACATGGAGAGCCAGGAGGGTGAAGGGACCCGGATCACAGCACAATTTGTCCTTGATCACCTTGACCGGCCTGTTTTAGGGGATGTTCCCGGTGCCGTATTGCTAACCATCACTGCCAATCCTGAAATAGGATTTACTTACACTCACACGAAGGCAGAAAAAAGTTACTGTCTTTCAACTTCTGAGATAAAGACGGCACTGGGCGACATTCCTCTTAATTCCCCGATGGTATACGAGTACCTTCGGGAGATGGTCACCGAAAATCTAAACGAGATCGGTGTAACGCTGACCTCATAAACTGATACAATTATTAAGCAAATGGAAAAAATCAAATCATTGGCCGATTTAAAGAAGATGCAGGATATGCTTCGTGCCAAAATTGACTTGCGGGAACAGAGCAATGATCCTGATAAAAGGATCCAGGTAAAGGTTGCCATGGCCACCTGTGGCATTGCCTCCGGGGCCAAAGAGGTCATGGAGGTATTCATCGAAGAATTTACCAAACGTAACATTGATGCGGTTGTGACCCAAACAGGATGCATGGGGTATTGCTATGCGGAGCCGACTGTTGAAATTACAAAGCCCGGGAACGAGCCTATCACTTATGGCTATGTCGATGTAAAAAAGGCAATCAGGATCATCGATAAATATGTGCTGAACAACGAACTGGTTGATGGGATCATCCCCGTTAATTACGAAACGATCGATAACAAATAAATTCCGGAAATAGTCAGATGGGAAAAATTAAATATCATATGCTGGTTTGCGGCGGGACGGGTTGTCATGCCTCAAAAAGCGAGGAGATCCTGAAGAATTTTCAGGATTTGATCAAGGAAAAGGGACTTGAAACTGAAGTGCAGGTAATCAAGACCGGCTGTTTCGGTTTTTGCGAAAAGGGACCGATTGTAAAAATGATGCCTGACAACACCTTTTACACCCAGGTGAAGCCCGAAGATTGCGCCGAGATACTTGAGGAACATATCATCAAAGGCAGGAAGGTAGGGCGCCTGCTTTACAAGGATCCCGAAACCGGTGAATACAGAAGCGATTCAAAGCACATGGGATTTTACAAGAAACAGATCCGGATCGCATTGCGAAACTGCGGGTTCATTAATCCCGAAAATATTGAGGAATATATTGCCAGGGAAGGTTACCAGGCACTTGGAAAAGTACTGACTGAATTAACTCCTGAAGCTACCATCGAAATTTTAAAGAAGTCAGGGCTGCGGGGTCGCGGCGGCGGCGGGTTCCCCACTGGTTTGAAATGGGAAATAACCCGTGCGGTTAAAGCCGACCAGAAATATGTGGTCTGCAATGCCGATGAAGGAGACCCGGGAGCCTTTATGGACCGGTCGGTGCTAGAAGGCGATCCCCACACCGTGCTCGAAGCAATGGCCATCAATGGATATTGTACCGGCGCCGACAAAGGTGTTATTTACATCCGCGCAGAATACCCGCTGGCAGTTGAACGGCTCAAAATCGCCATGAAACAGGCACGGGAGTATGGATTGCTTGGCAATGATATCCTTGGAACCGGGTTCAATTTTGATATTGAAATCCGCTATGGTGCCGGCGCTTTCGTTTGCGGAGAGGAAACGGCCCTCATTCATTCGATGGAAGGACTTCGTGGTGAACCTACGGTTAAGCCGCCATTTCCTTCTGAGTCAGGCTTCATGGGCAAGCCCACCAACGTGAACAACGTGGAAACCTACGCCAACGTTCCTGCCATCATCCTCAAGGGTGCAGACTGGTACGCGAGTATTGGCACTGCAAAATCCAAAGGAACAAAGGTCTTTGCACTGGCAGGAAAAATCAACAATGTAGGTCTTATTGAAGTCCCGATGGGGATCACCCTTCGCGAGATAATTTATGAGATCGGCGGCGGGATTAAAAACGACCGGAAATTCAAAGCAGTTCAAACCGGCGGGCCATCCGGCGGTATGCTTACGGAAAAAGACCTGGATACCCCGATTGATTATGATAACCTCATCGCTGCCGGTTCCATGATGGGATCAGGTGGAATGATCGTAATGGATGAAGACGACTGCATGGTAGCCATGGCAAAATTCTATCTTGAATTTACAGTGGAGGAATCCTGCGGCAAATGTTCACCCTGCCGGATCGGGAACAAACGCCTTTTCGAGTTGTTGGAAAAGATAACCCAGGGCCATGCCGTCATGGAGGATCTTGACAAACTGCGAAACCTCAGTCATGTGATCAAGGACACTTCCCTCTGCGGGCTGGGACAAACCTCTCCTAACCCTGTTCTTTCATCCATGGATAATTTTTACCATGAATACCTGGAGCACGTTGGCGACAAGAAGTGCCGCGCAGGAAACTGCAAGTCACTCATGCAATACATCATCAATGCCGAAAACTGCATCGGCTGTACGCTTTGCGCCAGGAATTGCCCAGTCGACGCCATTGCAGGCGAACGCAAGCAGGCGCATGTGATCGACCAGGAAAAATGCATCAAATGCGGCGCATGCATGGAAAAATGTAAGTTCAATGCGATTTTTATAAATTAACCAGGAGGAATACATGGAAATGGTAAAACTGACCATTGACGGAAAACCTGTCACGGTCGAAAAAAACACAACGATTTTAAAAGCTGCCAAGACGATTGGCATTGATATACCTACCCTTTGCTACTTTCAACTAAAAGACATGAACATCGAAAACCGTCCGGGCGGATGCCGCATTTGTGTGGTGGAAGTCGTTGGACGGCGCAATCTGGCTCCTGCCTGTTCTACCAATGTAGCCGAGGATATGGTCATTAACACCCACTCTATCAGGGTATTGAATGCACGCCGTACTGTTCTGGAGTTAATTCTCTCCGATCATCCTGCTGAATGTCTGACCTGTGCCAAATCGGGCTGTTGTGAGCTCCAGACCATGGCACAGCAACTTGGCGTACGTGAATTACCCTTTCAGG
>CAZPWZ010000054.1:0-10005 GCA_964590675.1 uncultured Draconibacterium sp. | reverse complement strand
ATTCGGCTTTCAACACATCGGTCAGCTTCGTAACCAACACCAATTGGCAGGGATATGCCGGTGAAACAACCCTGAGCTATTTTGTCCAAATGACCGGGTTGACCGTGCAGAACTTCGTTAGTGCTGCAACAGGAATTGCCGTATTATTGGCGCTGGTAAGAGGTATCTCCCGTAAAACCACTGATAAAATCGGTAATTTCTGGACGGATCTTACGCGCGCAACCTTGTATGTGCTTTTACCACTTTCTGTTTTATTTGCCATTGGATTAACGGGAGAGGGAGTTATTCAGAACTTTAAAGCATATGAACCGGTACAATCGTTACTGGGAGAAAAGCAGGTAATCCCTATGGGACCAGCTGCTTCGAAAGTTGCTATAAAACTGCTGGGAACAAACGGCGGCGGCTTTTTAAATGCCAACAGTGCTCATCCATTCGAAAACCCCACACCCGTCAGTAACTTCCTTCAAATGCTTGCCATATTCCTGATACCGGCATCATTGACCTTCACGTATGGCAAAATGGTTGGCTCCACACGCCAGGGTTGGGCAATATTCACCGCAATGATGATCTTGTTCCTGGCCGGGTTAAGTATTTCGCTTTATGCTGAATATGCTGCCAATCCTGTTTTCGGACATCTACCCCTGATGGAAGGGAAAGAAACGCGTTTTGGCATCACCAACAGTGTGCTGTTTTCGGTGGTTACGACCAATGCCTCCTGCGGCGCGGTAAATGCAATGCACGACAGCCTTTCGCCACTTTCAGGCATGGTGGCAATCATGAATATGATGCTTGGGGAAATTATTTTCGGGGGTGTTGGCGCTGGTTTATATGGCATGGTCATATTCATCATCCTGACAGTTTTTATTGCAGGACTTATGGTTGGACGCACACCTGAATATCTCGGTAAAAAAATTGGTGCATTCGAAGTGCAGATGGTCATTATCGCAAATCTGATCACGAGTTTTGCAATCCTGGTTTTTACAGCTTGGGCATCAGTAGCCGGTTATGGGTTAGCAAGCCTGAACAATGCCGGGCCCCATGGCTTTTCTGAAATTTTATATGCCTATACATCTGCTGCCGGGAATAATGGCAGTGCCTTTGCCGGGTTAAATGCAAATACTTTATTTTACAATCTGACGCTCGGGTTCGTTATCCTGATTGGCCGCTTTGGGATTATTATCCCTGTATTGGCCATTGCAGGAAGCCTGGCCGGTAAGAACATTACCCCTCCTTCATCAGGAACTTTTCGCACCGATAACTGGCTGTTCATTGGATTACTAATCGGAGTCATCCTCGTTGTCGGCGGCTTGACATATTTTCCTGCCATATCGCTTGGCCCGATTGCAGAACATCTACTTTTTAATGCTGCCTTTTCCTTTTAGCCTTTAATCAAAATGAGCACCAGATTAAATACAAGCCTGTTCAATAAAAAGATTTTGTTACAAGCGGCAAAAGCCAGTGTAATCAAATTAAACCCGGTAATTCTAATTAAAAATCCAGTCATTTTTATTGTTGCCATCGGATCATTGTTTACCTCCGTCATCGTGGTTACAGGCATTATTCAGGACAATTTTTCCTCCTTCAATTTTCAGATTGCATTATGGCTTTGGTTTACAGTGTTGTTTGCCAACTTTGCGGAAGCAATAGCCGAAGGCCGGGGGAAAGCCCAGGCTGAAAGTCTCAGGAATAACCGCACACAAACAAAAGCACGGAAGATGTCCGGCAAGCAGGAAGTCTCCATACTTGCAACCGAACTTAAAAAGGGCGACATTGTTATTTGCGAATCCGGTGATGTTATTCCATCCGATGGTGAAGTGATTGAAGGTATTGCCAGTGTCGATGAATCGGCCATCACCGGTGAATCGGCCCCTGTTATCCGGGAAAGCGGAGGCGACCGTTCGGCGGTTACCGGAGGGACAAAGGTGATCAGTGATCAGATATTGATACGCATTACTACGGAACCTGGCAAAACGTTTATCGATCGCATGATCGCTTTGGTGGAAGGGGCCAAACGACAAAAAACACCCAATGAAATAGCACTCTCCATTCTGCTTTCGGGATTATCAATCATATTTCTCCTGGCTGTAACTACCCTTCCGGCTTTTTTCGGATACAGTCTTTCTGCATCTGGTTTGCCCCTGTCACAAAACCTGACAATTCCGGTATTGATGGCATTACTGGTGTGTCTGATCCCCACAACAATTGGTGGGTTGCTGAGTGCAATCGGAATCAGCGGCATGGACAGGTTGATCCAGCGTAATGTGATCGCCACCAGCGGCCGGGCCATTGAAGCTGCCGGGGATGTTGATGTGCTTTTACTGGATAAAACCGGAACAATCACCCTCGGTAACCGCATGGCCACAGATTTTATTCCGGCAGAAGGTGTAACTGTGGAAGAACTTGCCAATGCTGCACAGATTTCATCCTTGTCGGACGAAACCCCCGAAGGTCGTTCAATTGTTATCCTGGCAAAGGAAAAATTTGGAATACGCGGCCGTGAAGTCCATCTGCTCAATGCATCGTTTATTCCCTTTACGGCTCAATCGAGAATGAGCGGCGTTGACATTAAAACTGAGGATGGTACGACCTCAAGGATCCGCAAGGGTTCCGCTGAAGCAATGCGCACCTTTGTACAAAGCAACAATGGCTTCTACCCGCAACAAATCCAGGAAATCGTTATTGAATTGTCACGCCAGGGTGCAACACCCCTGGTTGTGGCAGAAGACAAGAAGGTTTTGGGGGTTGTTCATCTGAAAGATATTGTCAAAGGCGGAATCAAACAGCGGTTTGCTGAACTTCGTAAGATGGGAATCAAAACAGTGATGATCACCGGGGATAATGCTTTAACTGCAGCAGCCATTGCAGCCGAGGCCGGAGTTGACGATTTTATGGCTGAAGCAACGCCGGAGGACAAATTGTTACGCATCCGGAAAGAACAGGCGAATGGTCACCTGGTGGGTATGATAGGCGATGGAACCAATGATGCTCCTGCACTTGCACAAGCAGATATAGGCATTGCCATGAATACGGGTACCCAGGCCGCCCGTGAGGCTGGAAATATGGTTGATCTCGACAGTAACCCAACCAAATTAATTGAAGTGGTGGAAGTCGGGAAACAATTGCTTATGACCCGCGGTTCACTTACCACGTTCAGCATCGCCAATGATGTAGCCAAATATTTTGCAATTATCCCTGCCATCGCGATTGCATTGTATTCAGGGAAAAGCGGAATAGGGCCGCTCTCCGATTTGAATATAATGAACCTTGGGTCACCCCAAAGTGCCATCCTGAGCGCTGTGATTTTTAATGCAATTATCATCATGCTATTGGTACCATTGGCCTTGAAAGGTGTCCGTTACCGGCCCGTTTCTGCCAATGCAGCCTTATCCCGCAACCTGCTCATTTTTGGCCTGGGTGGGATTATTGCGCCTTTCATTGGGATTAAACTAATTGATCTTCTGGTAAATCTGTAAACCATCGAAGAAATGAAAACACTTTTTATATCATTAAAAATCTTCCTGGCTTTTACTCTTATGACAGGGATCGTTTATCCCCTGATGATTACGGGAATTGCACAGGTCATATTTCCTGGAAAAGCAAATGGCAGCCTGCTCATGAGAGATAATCAGATCATAGGAAGCGAACTCATCGGTCAGCGATTTGATTCTGCAGTTTATTTCACTTCACGCCCATCGGTAACATCGTATAACCCGCTTCCTTCGGGAGGCTCAAATTTTGGATTAACGAATATCAGACTGAAAGAACTGGTCGCCGACAGGAGACACGATTTTAATACATTCAATCGGTTAGACAGCCTGACCCCAATCCCTTCCGAAATGCTTTTTGCATCGGGCAGCGGACTCGATCCGCATATTTCGCCCCGGGCTGCATTATTGCAGGTCGAACGGATTGCAGCGGCACGAAATTTTACCAATCTGCAGAAACAGAAACTGTTGGATTGCATTAAAGACTTAACGGAAGGGCCACAACTTTTGTGTCTTGGTGAAAAGCGCGTGAATGTTTTATTGCTAAATTTAGAAACTGATAAGATACGATGAACGGTTTCGACGAAAACAGGCCTGATCCTGACGAACTGCTGGCTTCCCTGATAACGGACGAAGAAAAAAGAAAGCGTGGTAAACTTAAAATATTTTTCGGTATGTGTGCCGGGGTGGGCAAAACATACACCATGCTTCAAACCGCTCAGGCTGAGCGACTAAAAGGCAGTGAAATTATCATCGGGTATATTGAAACACACAATCGGAAGGAAACGGCCAGTTTGGTTGAAGGGTTTGAACTGATTCCACGCAAAAACTACAAATACAAAACCACAACCGTCCAGGAGATGGATCTGGATGCCATTATAGAACGGAAACCGCAGGTTGTGGTGGTGGATGAGTTGGCACACACCAATGCACCCGGTAGTCGTCATATAAAACGGTATCATGATGTACAGGAAATTCTTGAAAACGGAATCAATGTTTACACAACCCTCAATGTTCAGCATCTTGAAAGCCGTTCCGACACTGTAGCCCAGATTACCGGCACCATCGTGCGTGAAACATTGCCCGATGAGATTTTTGAGAATGCTGACGAAATTGAGTTGGTTGACCTCACCCCTGACGAACTGCTTGAACGGTTGGCCGAAGGGAAGGTTTACACACCTGAACGGTCGCGGGAAGCCATAGAAAATTTTTTCCGGAAAGGAAATATTACTGCACTGCGGGAAATGGCGCTGCGTATTGTTGCCGACCGGGTTGACAGGCAGTTACATGATTACATGCAGCATAAGCGCATTCGGGGGCCGTGGAAATCCGGGCTTCATCTCTTAGTTGCTGTCGGGACCAGCCCCTATTCAGGTAAGCTTTTACGCTGGGCTAAAACCCTGTCATATTCAATGGGGGCAAACATTCAGGCAATTTATGTTGAAACTTTACATCTGCTTTCGTCCAAAGAGCAGGAACAACTTGATAAAAACATTAAGCTGGCAAAACAATTGGGCATAAAAGTACGTATCATCACGAGCAATGATATCGTACGGGCAATTGTTGATTTTGCGCTGAAAGAGAACATTACGCACATTATTGTCGGGAAACCCCGGGTCCGGAATTTGATCTCCTTACTCCGGCTCGGCAGGTTTGTCAACAGACTGATACGGTATAGCGGGAACATTGATGTTTACATTCTTGGCTCCGATAACCTTTCAAAAGACAAATTCAGGAAAAAAATTTCAATTCCCCCTTTTACTTCAACTATCAGGCAATACCTGATCATTCCAATCATTGTCATTTTATCCTCCGTTGCGTGTTATCTTGTTAAGGATTATATCGGGTATCAGGTTGTTTCATTTGTATTGCTCTTCCTTGTCTCCATACTTGCCCTTTTTTTTGGCACAGGTCCCATATTGCTTGCTGCGACCCTGAGTGCCGTTATCTGGGATTATTTTTTCATCCCACCTCAATTTACGATACATATTGAACAAGCCGAAGATGTGCTCATGTTCATCATGTTTTTTATTATTGCACTGCTCAATGGAATTTTAACATCGAGGGTGCGACGGCAGGAGAAAAGAATCAGGGTCAGGGAAGAACGCACCCATGCGCTTTACCAGCTTACAAGAGAATTTACGCTTGTTTCAGGAATCGAGGAGGTAAAAAAAATTGCATCCCAGTACATAAAAAAATATTTCAGGTTTGAATGTGCCATTATCCTTAAAAACGAATTGAACCAACTTGAAAACCAGGTAAGTCATGAAACAAAAATAAAACTGTCAGACAATGACCGAAGCGTGGCCGCCTGGGTTTACAAACACGCTGCGAAGGCCGGAAAACACACTGATACATTACCTTCTGCCGATTACACTTTTTATCCTTTAACAGGGAACAATGACAACATGGGGGTCGTTGCAGTGGCACAAACCAATGTATTTACACAGGGGGAGGAACAATTCTGGGAGGCTTTTCTATCCCAGATATCCGGTAAATTCGAGCGTGAATTTTTAAGGATTATTGCTAAAAACACCTTCATTTTAAATGAATCGGATAAACTCTATAAAACCCTGTTTAATTCCATATCACATGAGTTGCGGATTCCTGTGGCAACAATAATGGGAGCTTCGGATACGCTGCTGGCCCACAGTTATACTGATGAAACAAGACATCAATTATATAATGAGATTAATACAGCTTCAGTCAGGCTCAACCGGCTGATTGAAAACCTGCTCAATATGTCCCGGCTTGAATCAGGCAGGATAACTCCGCGGCCTGACTGGTATGATGTTCATGATCTGGCGAATAAAATAGCTGCGAACCTGCAGCATGAATTGCTGCCATATAAATTTACAACGGTAATCCCAAAGGATATGCCATTGGTAATGATTGATTTCGGCATGATTGAACAAGTAATTCACAACCTCGTATTAAATGCGACCCAAAACTCCGCTGAAGGAACCCAGATCAGGCTCAAGTTCTATTACGACAAAGATGTGCTCACCATTCAGGTTATGGACAGGGGAAACGGATTTCCGGAAACTGAATTATCATCGGTGTTTAACAAGTTTTACCGTGGAAAGGAGGCAAAGGCAGGAGGCACAGGATTGGGATTGTCAATTGTCAAAGGATTTATTGAGGCCCATCATGGATCCGTTATTGCGGAAAATCGCAGAAACGGTGGGGCAATTTTCACTATTAGAATTCCAGTTCAAATTTCAGAACTGAACCAGTTCAGTAAATAAAAAAGGTAATGGTAAGCCCGGACAACATCCTGATCATTGATGATGAGTTACAAATACGCCGGTTACTTGAGATTACCCTTTCAGCAAATGGTTATACAATTTCTGAGGCTGCCACCGGAAAAGAGGGGCTGTCAATGGCAGGCACCTGTAAACCTGTTTTAATAATTCTCGACCTGGGATTACCTGATGCTGACGGGCTGGATGTATTGAAAAAGTTAAGAGAATGGTACTTCAAGCCCATCATCATTCTTTCAGTGAGAAGTTCGGAGGTAGACATTGTGAAAGCACTTGATCATGGAGCCAATGATTATCTTACCAAACCATTTCGTACGGGTGAACTGCTTGCACGCATAAGGGTGGCCATCCGGCAGAGTCAGGGACCTACCGAAAATCCCATTCTCAAGTTTGGATCATTGACCATTGATCTTGCGAACCACACGGCACGGATGAATAATGAGTTAGTAAAGCTAACCTCAACCGAATATTCGCTTTTGGCTTTGTTGGCAAAAAACGAAGGCAGGGTTTTGACCCATCAGTTTATCCTTAAAGAAGTCTGGGGAATGGGATATATTGAACAAACCCAATATCTCCGGGTTTTTATTGCCCAGCTGCGAAAGAAGGTAGAGGAGGATCCGGCTAAACCAAAACTGTTAAATACAGAATCAGGAATTGGTTATCGGTTTGGGAGTTGAATTTTTTCTCCCCCCAGATTTTCCTATTGATCCGAAAACAGATACCACCCAGGATACCACTAATGAAAAGCAAAACCCCGTAAGTAATTAACCTGCGGGGTTTTATCATTTTTGCTGGTGCCCGGAACAGGACTCGAACCTGCACATCCGTACGGATACTAGTCCCTGAAACTAGCGCGTCTACCAATTCCGCCATCCGGGCAATCGAGCGCACGCAGCATAAAATGGAACGTACGCTTCAGGGAGTGCAAAAGTACGCTTTTTTTGACTTGTACCAAATGCCGCCTTGATATTTTTCGAAATTCTTTTCTAATGTGCTTAATACGGGCTGTTTCATGACAGCGAACATACCCGGATTCAGATATGCTTCAATGCATCAGAACGGGCTGCACTCAAGGTATGCCGGGTTGCGGTCAGGACCTGTTTCGCTAGTGCAGGTTGTAAAGCGGTTGCGGCCGGGAACCCGCAATCCCTTGAATTCAAGGATCAGGCTGATTTCATGGGCACCGCCAGTTCCCTGGAGGTTTTCCGAGACCTGGATATCATAACTGTACATGAATTTAATATTTGTGGTCTCCGATAACGAATACCGGTAACCCGCCAGCACCATCAGCGATGTTGTGGGACCATAAACGGAGGTAGCCTTGAAGTAGCCGCCCAGGTAAATATTATATTTCAACGCATTTATTCCAACCTGCAATGAACTCAGTCCATTCTGGTTTTGAAACAGGATCCCCGGGTTGATACGCAGGGGATCCCCGAAGCCTTTGACCGGATTCTGGGAGGAGGTCGGTCCGTTTCCAAGGGTGATCACAAAATCAAGATGACCTACATATTTTCGTGGCAAGGGCGATTTTGAAAAAGCAAAAAAAGATTCATCCGGTTGAAAAAGATGGTCAACCGCTACGCCGGCAGTGGCGGTAATATTGCCTTCACGATTGACAAACTGCATCAGGCCGCCTGCCCCGAAATCCGGAAAAATCCGCTTCTGGTCATCGGGACCAACCAATTGCGTCGGGCTTATATTTCCATACTTCCCGCTCAGCTGGTCACTGAAAACATAATCACTCCATGTGATCCATTTCTGAACCATTGCCCCTTTGATCCCGACCTGGACAATCAGGTTGTAGGAAACCGGGATCCTGACCGCCACGGATGCCGCGACCGAAAGGTTTTTGATAAACCCCACTCCTTCATTATCGCGGTTGACCAGCAATCCGATCCCACCTGAACCCGGAAGGTTCCTGTCACCAAAATCACCCGAGAAATAGAGCGTTTTATAATCGACCGGCAGCGTGGGCCATTGATCCCTGCATGAAAGCCGCGCCCGGATGCCCGTATTGAGCCCGGTGTAAGCCGGGTTATAATAGAGCGGCGCATTCAGCCATTGTGAATAGTTTGGATCCTGTCCATGCAAGTTACTGAAAACCAGCATTATCTGCATCATAATCACAGCTGACTTCAAAATGTACTTTTTCATCGCTCCCTCCTCCTTTATCTGAATAAAGTAACAGTTCCAATCGTTTTTCCCGGGCCTTTCCCATTATCGGAACCCAGCCACACCGATCCATCCCTGAATTCCGCATCAACCTTCCACATATAGGTATCCTGCGGCATGAGTTTCCCTTCAAATGTTCCATCCCAGGATTCAACAGGCACACCACTTTCGTCAAGGGCCGTTGATTTCCATATGATGTGACCCCAGTTATCGTAAACTTCAATTTTATACCTCCTGAGATTGATGCCTGCCGGTTTGAATACTCCGGGCAATGAACTCGATGCCGTGGGGGCAAATCCGTTCGGGACATACAATCCCTTGAACATCATGCGGTATTTCAATACCGTTGTATCAATACACTCAAAATTATTCCTGGCGATCAGCCTGATCAGGTAAATCCCGTCATCAAAATAGGTCACCTCAGGATTTTCCTCCGTTGAAGACTGACCGTTTCCGAAGTCCCAGTCATAGGTGTCAGCTCCCTTCGAAAGATTGATCAGATCAACCTGACCTGTTGTATGGGTGCCGTTTTCATCAATGGAAAAGGCAGCCAGGATTGAATACACGGTGACAACAATTTCATTGGATTCCACGCTTTTGGGATTGTCCGAATCCCTGGTCGAGGTCGTCGTAAGTATGCAACTGATCCTGTCCTGGTCTTTCAGGGTGCTGTCTGAGTAAAAAGACCTGCTGGTACCCACTTTCAAACCATTTTTCATCCATTTGAACTGGGGGTATAACCCGGCATTGGTTGTAATTGCATGGAAAGTCACGAGGGTACCGGCACATATCGGGTTCTTATCGATGGTGATCGCAATGGATGGTGATTGCTTTAAGGCCGCGCTCACCGTGATCATCCCGATCTTCAGGTTCGAACAGCCCCGCTCGTTCTGCGCAGAAACCATGAAATAATATGTTCCACTCTTGAGCCATATGACCGGGACTGCATAGCCGATATTTCCGGATGGAAAAATAACTTCGGTGGAATCGGCTTCCTGGACAAGCGTATAATCCTTGAATATCCGCCATAAATAGGTATCCCCGGGGACGGCATTCACCCCCAGGCCATAAAGCTGTCCTTC
>CAZPWZ010000053.1:0-10010 GCA_964590675.1 uncultured Draconibacterium sp. | reverse complement strand
CCCATCAAACTGGCAACTGGTGTTTCCAACCTGGGTGACCGAGTAACCCGGGCTCTTGTTGACGATGATATCATGAAAATAACCTGTCCCGCTTGAATATGTAAGAATGGAATTGGTGCTGCCAACGAATTCGACTGTGATTAAAGGAAACGCATTGAGGAGGGATCCGGAGGAATTTACTGTGAAATCACGCCCTACCCGGTGGTGCAGCCCGGAGGGATTATCCTCCCATATGCCGTCGCTGATCAGGAAATCCTTGTTGGCGAAAAGGTTATCATTGGGGCTGAAGGTGCCTGCGGTTTTATCTACGACAAGTGTGCTGAACTCCTCTTCTGATGCATTGGTAGACAAGTACTGATTCACCGTTCCGTTGAATGTCACCGTTGAATAATTGCCTGGATCGAAACCGAGCATGGTCGTATAGGTGGTATTGTAATTAGTCCAGTTTTCCCCCACGTAAATGTTGGAGTAATAAGCATCGTTCGCATTCAATCCCGCACCCGATTCAATGGTCAGATAACCTGTAACTGCAAGATCGGAGGGATAATTCAATTCAAGGGTTCCGTCGATGATATGCAGGTCTCCGGTGACCCAAACATCATTCATCAGCTCCAGCCCGTCGAAGCCTGCATAACTTTTATTCAGGTCGACATTGTAAAAAGTCTCTGATGATAGCAGGTCGGCTGAACCGGCGCCATCAAATACCACCTTGCCGGTGCCTTCGGAAAAACCCGATGTACCGACCGTGTTGTTCCAGTCCCCTGCAACGTTCATGGTATAACTGTATGCGTTAAGTACTCCGGATGAAATGGTAAAAGACCCGATGATGTCGGCTTCACCGTTCAGCATAACCGTACTGGTTGAAGGGGCATCCTCTGTCAGCCCGGTTTCACGGTGCCTGATTACCTGGCTCCCGGGGCCGACTGCTCCCTGATCGGTTAATCCCTTGTTTACGATAACATCATAAACATAACCACCGTTCTCGGTATAAAAATTCCCGTCGGTAGCACCATAAAACTCTACCGTGCCGCCCGTCGGCGTGTAATCGGCTCCCTCGACCCTCACTCCCCTTGAAGTCCCGATCGTTCCACCAGTAATATTTTCGGAAAAGCTATAGGTTCCGGTATTGAAAACCAGAACTCCGACATTCTTGATATCCAGGATTCCACCGGACATGGTAATCCCACCGTTTGCCACAAACGGCCAATAGCTGTCGAGTCCGGAACCCCCGTAAATATTACAGTTCCCCCCGTAAATGTACAGGTAGCCGTTCAAATCAACATATCCGTCATTGTTATACAGGTTGATCGTACCGCCCGGATTTACGTAATAATTTCCGTAGAGCCCATTATCGGCCAGGTCATTGGCAGTAAAAGTGCCTGAAAGCACGTCAACGGCCCCGGCTGTCCAGTCATACTGGGCACACAGGACGGTGGTCCCGTTCACCCTGAAGGCACCTCCCGAAGCCTTATCAACCTCCAGGATGTTGAAGGTCTCGCTCGAACAATACTGGTGATAATTGCCTCCGTTGAACACCACCTTCCCGGTACCCTCATTGAATCCGGCCGTCCCGACATAATTGTTCCAGTCGTTCTCGATGAAAATCGGGTGGTTTACTGCTACGAGTGCCCCCGAATTGATCGTCAGATCCCCTTGAACATGCATGGAATCTGCGAGGGTCACATTGCCGGTTGAACTGATGATGATATTATTGAAATAATCTCCGGTGTTCAGGTTGACTGTATGACTGGTGCCGTCAAAGATGAATGTGCCAAACGGACAGTAAATATGACCGTTATTGTACAACTGCCCCTTCAGTACCAGGGGATAATTGGTGTTGAAGTAAAGAATGCTGGTCGACAGCAAATTGTCGTAATATCCACTGATAATCAGGGTGTCGGTCGACGAGGAACTGTAATAAAGAGAACCAGCCGATTTACTATTTATGACATTGTAGAACGAGCAGTTCGATTGATGATTCCTGATATAGGTTGTGGAATTTCCTTCGAAATAAACGTACCCGTTGTTTAACTGGGCATTGGCATTGGCCCTGAATTCCCAGTCGCCATCCAGGTGAAATTCACCGGCGGCCAGGATGGAAGCCGTTGATCCTGTCTCCCAGTAAACACTGCCGGTCACAAAAAAGTCAGCATTCATGTTGGTTTGCTCCACCTCCCCAAAAATGGTCATGTCGCCGGCCACGTTGAGGTCGGCACTCCCAACGCTGATCCTGGCACCGCTGCCAATGGTGAGATTGTTGCAATTTCCCACCCCGGATGAAATAATGGGGTAGTAAGTGTAACCGGTATTGATGGTTACATCCGTTGATGCAATGGGCACAAAAGCGGCACTCCAGTTCGCCGTGTTGAACCAGTCATTTGAAACGGCCCCCAGCCATTGGCCTGCAGATGCGAACTTCAAGGTAATGTTTGCAGAGTTGGCATCATTTGCAAAGATGCACAATCCGTAATAATCCGCCGTGGTTATGGTGATCCCGAAGGCCTCGCTGACCCCGGCTCCTCCCGCATCGGCAACGGCGATAGATGCATTTCGCCCTGCATAATAGGCCGATCCTGATGAGCCAAAAAGAGCCATGCCAAGGTTGGCGGTTCCTGAGTTAAAGGTCATGGTGCACTGGTAATAGCCCGGGGTCAGGTACACATCCCACATTTCAACCACATCTCCCCCAGTCCATGATTCGGTGACAGGAGTACCTACCGTAAGCAAATCACTGCCTCCTTCATATTCAACCCTCGTATAACCAGTTCCTGAGTACCGTTCAAGTTTGACCCCCCGGGCGATTGAGGAGGCATGGTTCCCGTCTGCCACAACATAGTCAACTGCCGATCCGCTGTATGTTGAACTGGCAATCACATTATTAAAAGCAACCCCGTCATACAAGGCTATATCCCAGTCCTCACCCGATACCAGCGGCCTTGTTCCAACAACGTTCCAATAGCCCGCCGTGCTTGTAAACTGATAATAATCAGGCTCTCTGTTGGTACTTACATACGAATCTTCATTAAGGACCGTCAGGCTTCCACCTGAATAAATTTTGAAATTCCCCAGGCTGGCATCCGAGCCGCCAAAAACATTAGATGAATTGTACACGTAAACCCTGATCCGGCATGTAGTGGAACTGAGGCCTGCGGGAATGGTCCAGTCGTATACACCGTCGTTTTCAGTATTGGAGGTGATGGTTGTCCAGTTATAACCCCCGTTCGTACTATAATACAATTTTACGTAAGATCCCAATGAATAATCATAATTCCAGCGAATCTCATAGACATCACCGGCATAGAAGGATTCACCATTGCCGTTGTGGTTGTATTGGGTGTCACCCAGTGGACTCACCATCTCGACGGCCAAGCCCTCCGCTCCACCGGGAACGATGGTATAGGTGCGTTCAACCTGGTCCCTGCTGATCCATTGGACCCCCTCCCACCAGGTATTGTGCACCCCGATGGTATAATCAGCAGCATCATATGCGACGCAGCATTCAGAGTGACCGGGGATGCTGATGTGGATCGGACGGTCGTTGGTCCCCACTTCGCTGACAATGTAATTCCAGTAATATGCCACTGTTTGTCCCGAAGGCTGTGCCGTGCAGGTAAAGTTATACCCGTTGGTGGTATTGCACACCGAAGCATAACCGGGTGCGATGTCATTACGGTCGGTGCCGCCCTCGTAAACCGTGTCGGTGTTCATGGCGATGGCCAGTTCCTTGTTGGCATTCGGCACCTGGTAGTCGGTCTCGCCCTGGATGCCGTCCCATCTCTGGAAATAGTAATCGATCAGCTTGGCATAGTTGCTCGATGAACTCAGCGAAAGGTAATCCCAGTAAGACAAAAGCATGGCCGCAGCTGTTGGTGAACACCCGTAACTCCAGTCATAAAAACGGCAGTTACCGTCGTGGTTTGGAATCCAGACCTGCACTGACGGGGCATCACCCTTTGCTCCTGACAGATATTGATCCCATTCGCCGGTATAATCCCCCCGCAAGGTAAAAAAGGGTAGAGGATCAACGATCCGGTGAAACTCAGCATGATCTGCGATCACGGTTTTAGGGAACACCTTGATATAAACATCACTTGTTCCATTGGAATAACAAAACCACTGGTTCTGGAAATTAATGTAATAAGCACGTTTCAGGATAACCTGTCCACCGATCTTCTCCTTCGCCTTTTCTTCCATGAGGAATCCAAAGGCATATTCGGGCGAAAGGGATTTGGAATAATCCTGGATCACTTGCATATCCTTCCGGGCGCTGATAAAAACAGTGCCATAAGTGTCAATCCCCCACTGAAGTTTCTTGTTTCCCTGCAAACCTGCATCGAAACTCTGGTGCTGGAGGATTTTTTTATCGGGGAATTCATTGCTGAATGAATAGGTAAACCGGTAACCGATCAGCTCATCATCTTTTGAATAATAGGCAAGGGGAATATCCGGCTTGGCAGATCCCCATAAAGCAAGTGCTTTCTGGTCAGCAATCTTACTGACCGACGCCAATGGAACGATGGTGTTCTGTGCCACAATTCCTGACATCAGCATGACGGTGGCAATCAAGGTAAACAGGTAAGGTTTCATACACTGGGTTTTTGGATTACTATTAATTCAAGGGAACATATGCAGGAACATTACATCCAAATTATCCAATCCCAATTATACGATTATTTTCGCTGAAAAGCAAGTGATTACGGATGTTTTTTCGACGCTATGCCCTATATATCATATTCACAAATAAATGGTGTATGGATTACCCCATCATAAAAATAATTGTTGCAGATTTTTAGTCAATTACACCTTGTTGCCAAATGATTAATTATGGATCCTTTGAAAAACAAACAGCCTGTTTTGACAAATCCGGGGATTATCTGAATGGGTATCATAAACACAAGCAAAAAACACACATATCTGTTCGACTAATGGAAGCGGTGGTGGGTTGATTGCTGTTAATACTTATTTCGGCATAACGGTTCAAACTATACATTGAAAATATATTTCAGGATTTTTTAAGCTATTGTGTAATTTTAATAATAGCTTTGCTATGCTCATAGCCAATAAAAGGAGTCTGCGTGATCAAATTCGTGAGTTAAATTATTTGTTGGTCATCAAAATAATGACAGTATTCTTGGGATGTTAAACAAAATTGTCAATAATTTGCTCTGAAAAATGGCTTACGAAATTATTTGGGAAGAAAAGGGCATCCTGGTCAGGTTCTCAGGCACGGTTACAGACCAGGAAGTTTTTATGGTTAACGACTTGATGTATGGGGATATAAGGTTCGGAACAATTTCATACCAGATTGCCGATTATACTGATGCCACAGATATCCGGATAACCCCCTTTAAGGCCAAAGTGATTGGGACTCTGGATAAATCATCCGCCCGATGGACTTGCAGTATGATGAAGAATATTGTCATCACAAAAGATAAAATGTTTATCCCGATCGTGGAAAACTATTTCAATGAATTTAAAGGAACAAGCTGGGAATGCAGAATATTTGAAACCCTGGATAAAGCATATGATTGGGTTAAGATGGAATGATAGGTTTCTCCTTAATCAATTTCCACAGCATAAACATCGATCCTGTTCCTGTTAATCCCCCTGACATCAAATCCACCCGATTCGGGCATGTCATCCAAAGGTCAAATCTTACGCAGGTTTATGTTAGCGGTGCAAGTTCAGGCTGAACAGCGCTGAATTTCGCAAAAGTGCGGACTATACTGGATATGCCGCGATATCAGCGCATCTTCAAGCTATACCTCAATCTGATCTCCCTTTCCTTGCTTTTATCCCTGATAAACACAATGGTTTTACCATCGTCAAGTACCACCGGAAACTTTTCAGAAATTGACCCGGAGATTAATTTTGACTGGGGAACATGCACGCGGTGATTTGAAACATTCAGCCTGTTATCCACAATATCGTTTTTCATATATCGTTTTTATTTCAAGATAGAATCCCATTGCATGCCAACTAAGTTAAGATTGAATTGCCTGGCTGAACTCCAACCATGCCGGTTATTTATGAACAACACCCTGTTGACAGTCATCGTTTTCCTTGCACTGGCAGCACTCACAGTGAGCTGGCACCAGGTTGATAAAACCAAATCAAATCAAAATACCCCGTTCGTTATTGGTCAGAAATATGGTGGCGGCATTATTTTTTTTATCGACAGTACCGGTCAGCATGGTTTAATTGCTGCGCCCGGCGACCAGAGTACTGCATCGAAATGGGGCTGCGGCGGTCTGAAAATTGAAGGCACCTCTACCAGGGTTGGAACAGGAAAAGAAAATACCAGGATTATCGTAAAGGCCTGCAAGGATATAAATATTCCTGCCAGGATTTGTGACGAACTGGTGCTGAACGGTTATTCCGATTGGTTTTTGCCGTCAAAAGATGAACTCAGCCTTATGTACCAGCATCGGAAACTCATCGGCGGATTTGCAGAGAGCCCATACTGGAGCTCATCCCCGTTCAATCCATTCTATGCATGGCTGCAATATTTCCGGAATGGCTACCAGGTATATACGGATCTGTATTATGCCTATCATGTTCGTGCCATACGAAGCTTTTAATGTATCTTTCCTCTATAGATCCAGCTGATTTTATGTGGTTCATGAATGAATCGCAATTATTTCGTAAGTTTGATCCAAAACAAGTATTAACTGAATAATCCACCATCATGAAAGACTTTAAAAAGTATTATAACATATCAGCTCCCCCGGAGGATGTGTATCGTGCGCTGACCAATCCTGTTACAATCCAGTTATGGACTGGTGAGCCTGCCGAAATGTCGGCTGAACCGGGCTCAGAGTTTTCATTGTGGGATGGCAGCATTGAAGGCAGGAATATGGAATTTGAAGAGGGTAAAAGGATCGTTCAGCAGTGGTATTTCGGGGACCAGGAAGAGGAATCGCTGGTTACGATCATCCTGCATCCATTGAAGTCGGGTACATCCGTCGAATTGATCCATACCAATATTCCGGACGGTGACTATCATGACATTGTCGATGGCTGGAATAACAGCTATTTTGGTCCGCTCAGGGAATTCTACAGCGAGTGATCTTTCCCGCGGATAAATGAAAAAGCCCGCTCTCGCAGGCCTTTTCATATGAAATTGTATGGAAAATATATAGGGTTAAATGTGATCTTCAAAGTCGACGCTGGATGGTGTAACCGGTGCAAGTGCGTCAACATTCAGTGAGTCGTTACTGACAGGCTCTTCCTCAAAGTCAGCCTCTGCCGGTGTGACCGGAGCAAGAACCCGGTTGTTTAATTCTAAAGCAGGAGCCCCCTCCTTCATTACCGCAACATCTTCAAATGTTGCTTCCTTTGGTGCAACAGGTGCCAGGTTTTCTGACAGGTTGAATATCGTTGCTGATGATAATGATGCAGATGAGTCACTGTAATTCCCGGCTGCGAAAATTGTGCTGAATTGTAGTCCTAGAAAAGCAGCAAGTATATATACGGTTTTCATTGTTTTCATTTTGTTGGTAGTTTTCATTTTTATTGTTTTCATTTTCATTTTTGAGATCATAAGACGTAGCTGTTTTCTTTATGTTACATCTGCTGATATATTTAACAATTATTTAACAATCAACTGATAATTAAATTATTGTGATGCAAATGTATCATCTTATTTAGACTCATTTTAAAATAAATCGACAAGAAAGAGATTATTCCCGACGAACGCCGGTATTTCGTCGACGAAAACGCAAGTAGCTTGTAATCAAATAGATGAACAGATGAAATTCATGGAGGTTCCTGAGGATCAGGCCTGCTGTTACAACCCGGTGGCGGTTGTTTGAGCTTGTTTTTTTGCAAACCCGGACATCTGCAATATAATTACAGGTTTTCCTGGAAATACTGCACCATCTTCGTATTCAGATGTACGCGGTCCTTCCCCCTGACATTGTGCTCGTGGCCCGGATAAATGAAGAAATCAACCTGCTTCCCCTCATCCACACACTTTTTCAGGAAGGTCAGGGAGTTCTGCGGAACGACTGTGTTGTCCTGGTCATCATGAATAATGAGCAGCTTGCCCCTCAGATTCTTTACATAATTTAGCAGGCAGGCATTTTTGTAGCCTTCCGGATTCTGATCCGGGGTATCCATATATCTTTCCCCATACATCACTTCATAATATTTCCAGTCCGTTACAGGGCCGCCGCATGAAGCCACTTTAAATACCCCCGGATGCTGCAGGAACATCGAAATCGTTAGGAATCCGCCATAACTCCACCCGTTTAGTCCAATCCGGGTTGAATCGACAAAGGGAAGTGTTTGCAGGTACTTCACCCCAACCATCTGATCGCTAACCTCATATTTGCCCAGGTTGCGGAATATGGCTTGTTCAAAGTCACGTCCGCGGGCCGCAGTTCCACGGTTATCCATGGTAAATACCACATACCCGAGATCGGCAAGGTAGTTGAGGAACAGACCGGCACCTCCAAGCCACGTATTGGTGACCAGTTGCGAGTGGGGCCCCCCGTACACATAGATGATCACCGGGTATCTTTTGAGCGGATCGAAATCGGCTGGCTTTATCAATCGACAGTAAAGGTCGGTGCTGTCTTCATTTTTCAGTGTAAAAAGCGTGGTTTCTCCCAGTTTGTAATCCTTCAGCGGGTTTTCACTGGAAAGCAGGACACGCAATAATTTCCCTGTGCTTTCAAGCAGTTCAATCTGACGTGACACCGCCTGACTGCTGTAAATATCGATAATAAAGCGGCCATCATCGGATACCTTAACCGCGTGGGTTCCTTCTTTTTTTGTTACAGGGACCATACTCCCGTTCTTCATGTCGACCATGTATAACTGCCGGTTTATGGGATTATCCTTGTTGCAGACAAAGAAAGCACGTGAATCGGTTTCATCGGTTTTCAGGAAATCGGTAACTTCCCACGATCCGCTGGTCAGCTGTTTGATCAAAGTACCCTGCACGTCGTACAGGTACAGGTGGTTAAACCCATCGCGGCGACTTTCCCAAACAAACCTGCCGGGTGTTTTCTTCAGGAATACGGGACCCTGCTGCGGCTCAACATAGCGATCACTCTTTTCTTCAAACAGGGTTTTGATAAATGCGCCGGTTGAAGCATCATACTGGTTGAGCTGCATATGATTCTGATCACGGTTAAGGGTGGCAATGAATATCTGTTTTTCGTCGGGGCTCCATGTGATATTGGTCAGGTATTCAATATCAGGGTTGATTATCCGCCTGCCTGATGCCGGGTCGGTAATGCTGTCTGTCTGGAGATATATTATTTTACCGCTGCTGACGGAATAAACTCCAAGCCTGACCTTGTGACTGGCCATGCCTGCCATAGGGTATTTGGTGGGATTGACAGCTGCAATGCGCTGGCTTATGTCAACCAGCGGATAATCGGCAACCATGGTCTCATCCATGCGGTAGAAAGCCAGGTAATTTCCCAGCGGGGACCAGAAGGTTCCCTTGCTGATGCCGAACTCGTTGCGGTGAACTCTTTCGGATCCGTATAAGATCCCGGGATTTTTTTCATCAGATACAGCTTTTTCCTTCCCTTTTTCCGAGATGAACAGATTGTTCTGGCGGGTGTAGGCAATAAGCAGGTTGCTTTTACTTATATCCAGGTTTTCTGCTTTTTCATTCCATGAATTCTCAGCTGTCACGGTATTCCTGTTCATGTCGCATAAAAACAGCTTATTCCCGGCAGTGTAGTAAAACTGGTCGGCATTAAGCATTGTGAACATTGGAAACCGCTTCAGGGTGTCATGCCCGTTCATCTTCAGGATCAGGTTCATATCGGTGATCCGGACAAGGGTTTCCGGTGCCGGTTTGGACGAACTTCCACGCATCAGGTTGTTATCCGCCACATAAACATATTCCTGTTTACCGGGGATCCATTGCAATTGGCTAAGGTTGGCCGGATTCAGTTTTGGGTTCATGCCTGTTGCCTCTTCAACAGTGAGGAGCCTGGACTGAGCGATTACATTGAATGGGAGCAAGACCGCAAGCAGGCAGTAAA
>CAZPWZ010000052.1:383-10052 GCA_964590675.1 uncultured Draconibacterium sp. | reverse complement strand
GGCCTCATACGTTCTGCCTGGCTTCCCCATGATCCCCCGCGTAAAACACGGTTTGATCCCCGTTCGGGTCCTGCAGGATTTTCCTCCGGACTTGTCTTGTAGTAATATTCGCCATACCAGTCGGCACACCATTCCCTGCTGTTTCCGGTCATGTCATAGATATTCAACTCATTGGCCATTCTTGTTCCGATATTGTGCGACTTCCTGCCCGAATTATCCAGGTACCAGGCAACCTCGTTGAGATTATTTCCGCCGGAAAATTTGTACCCTTTGCTTTTATATCCCCCTTTGGCAGCATATTCCCATTCGGCTTCGGTCGGAAGCCGGAATAATTTACCGGTTTTTAAACTGAGCCAATTGCAGTATGCCACCGCATCGTTCCAACTGACGTTTCCAACCGGTTTAAGGGAATCGCCCGGAGGAACTGGATTGCCATTCGCGTACTCCTTCCAGGTTCCATTACTGATTCCCCTGGGAGGAAGACCGTGTTTCAGCCGGATCGAATCGGGCTGCTCTGCATCTGTGAGATAACCGGTTGCTTCGACGAACTGCTTAAACTCCCCCATTGTTACTTCGTATGAACCGAGGTAAAAACTGTTCAGGGTGACTGTATGAACAGGTTGTTCGTCTCTGCTTCCAGTGTTGAAGCCCATTTGAAACGAACCGCCGTCAACATGTACCATGGAAGGCATTGAAACGGTCGATTGCTGGGCATAAACCGCCATACAGCCTGATGCAACGATGATTGCTGATATGAGTAACTTCTTTGCCATATTTTTTTTCGTAAATATATGACAGATTTTGGTTACTAGGCCGTCCTTAATAAAATTTATCATGCAACCTCAGAACCGAAAAATCATGCCAATTCCGTCATTTGTCGGGCTAAGCTCTAACGATGCCGGGGCACCGCGATTATAGATCTCTATGGCGTCATTTATCATGATTGGGATAAAAACGGAAAGAAATGTACTTGCAAGCACACCACCGAGGCCAATCCCGAAGACCAAATCTGATTGGCAGTATTGACCGTATATCGCAAGGGTGGTTGAGGCAAAACCAATAACGGTAACGCATGCAGACATCGCCTGTGCCCGGACTACCGCCCGGTAGAGCTCATTTCCCGGGATATCACCGAAACCGCAGGTTCTCAGCATCATTTTTGCCTCCCTCATTGAAAAGGCCGTCACGATAGACAATGTGAATCCGGATCCGGCAAATCCCAGGGCCCAGATGGTATTATTATCATGCCTGCTGAAATTCCCGGACGGTGCCATCCATAAGGCATTTCCACCGACTGAAACCGAAAAGGCTGATATATTCTTGGCGATTTTGAGACATTCTTTGAGCTGAGGTGAACTGTATATGTTTTCACATGTGATGGTATCGTACAAATACAGCTGTGCCATCGCAATAACCGGAAATACCAGCAAAAAAAGCAGGATAGCAGACCTTTTCATAAATTGTATCAGCAGCAAGTCTTTGTTAAATGATTTCGTGAACGAATTTATTGCTTTACATCTTTGGTTCAAAACTGATTTACACGACTCAACTGTAATGTGTTGCAGAAAATCCGAAATCACCGGTCCAGTTAAGTGGGAACTAGTAAAAAATGCAAAAGCTGCATCATAATATGGAATAATAGGATTTTAAGCAATTTTTATCTCTGGCATCAAAGTAATGTAATCACAATTTTACCTTGTACCAAAATCGCTGATCTATGGCTGACAGGTACTGACCGGTTACCTGAGAATGAACGGCACAATGGCAGCAATTATCCCGGTAAATACCACAACCATGATAAACAGGTTGTAACGGATGTTATAATTTTCAAGCAACGACCTGTCGTAGTATTGGTCTACATTCTGGTCCTTGTACATGGAGAGCAGTCCCCTCACCAGTTTTATCCTTGTCTGCCGTCCCTTCAGTAAGCCGATCACCACGACGATATTGACCACAACGATCAATGTGACAAATACGAACATGACGACCAGGGTCGAACTTTCCGTTCTCGATTTTTCAACCATGCCTGAATTAACTGCAAGGGTAATCAGGTTGAGGAGGATGGCGGTGAGGATGAAAATCGTATCGGTGCGCGTGTTTTGCTGCAGTTCCGATGTAATGTGGGTGTGAACATGTGTGATCATGATTTCTGGATTTTAAAGGTTAAATCAAAGGTAAATTATTTTTTCCCTGGGATTGAATAATTGGGCTACCGAATTCGTCAGATCAACCATCTCTGCCGCCGGGCCGATATATTTCATTTCCCAGGTGCTGGAGAATGTTCGCTAAATATACCAAATCAGAGATTACTACGTTGTTGCTTAGGCTGTTTAAGTTTGCAATGGTAAACAAATTCAAAATCAAAGCATGACTGGCATTCTGAAATATCAGAAGCTGTCAGGAAAATTCCTAATCGTTTTTCTATGAAGACAATACAAATCCTGCTCATCACCATTTTCGTCCAAATACTGTCACCCGGCATGCATGCCCAGAATTTCCAGGATGCCATGAAGATCATCAACCCGGGGAATACGGGACTCACGGCCACCGATGCCGCTGCCGGGATCAAGGAGGCCCTGGTGAAGGGGACCGGTGAAAGCGTGAACATGGTGTCGAAACTCAATGGCTATTTTACCAACCCGGAGATAAAAATTCCCTTCCCCGAAAATGCGAAGACCATTGAAACAAAGCTGAGGGCCATGGGACTGGGAAGCCAGGTTGACGAGGTGATCCTCTCCATCAACCGTGCTGCCGAGGATGCGGCTAAAAGCGCCCAGCCCATCTTTGTTGCAGCGATAAAGGGTATGAACGTGACAGACGCATTGCAGATCGTGAGCGGAAAAAATGATGCTGCCACCCAGTACCTGGCCAAAACCACCACCCCCGAGCTGAAAGCACAATTCACCCCGGTAATAAAAGCCTCGCTCGACAGGGTGGATGCCACCCGGTTATGGGCCGACCTGGTCAAGGCATACAACCAGATACCGTTCGTTACGAAACAAAATCCCGACCTGGCGGGCTATGTCACCGACAAAGCCATCGGCGGATTATTCACCATGATTGCGAAAGAGGAGCTGAAGATCCGGCAAAATCCGGCCGCCCGCACCACTGAATTACTGCAGAAGGTTTTCGGGAAGTAAACCTTTTTCCCGCTCTGAAAAGTCAGATCAATTGGATCCTGGGCGAAGCCGAAGGATGCAATTGCCTTCAAATGAAGATGCTTCGACTTCAGAGCTGAATGGTGTAGCCATACACCACTGGTTCCGGAGATTTTTGTTCAGGCCTGGTTTGTGGTTTTGGCTGTTCCATGGTATACGAAACCGCTACATTGACACTCACATTGGGAAGTCTGAAATGGATGGTTGTCTTGGAGGTAAGCTTGACCCTCACGCCCCGGTTTTTCACCTTCTCGAACTGCAGCATGCCAACCAGCCTCAGGGCCTCTTCATCACAGCCGTAACCTATTCCTTTAAGCACCCTGGGGCTGCTCACCGAGCCATTGTCGTGAATATCGTATTCGACGATCACTGAACCCGTTACCCTTGCTTCGAGCGCGGCATCAGGGTAACGCAGGTTTTCCGTAATAAATTCCTTGAAGGCCTTACTGCCGCCGCTATACTTCGGCAGGTTCAGAAATCGCTTTTTGTTATGATGATCCGGCATGTGTGTTTTTTCTGAAGTTTTTGCAAAGTTACCGTTTTCTTCTTATTCCCCAGGATGGAACATTAAAAGCGGTGAAGTATTGACTTCCTGGTTTTTTTTAGCTATATTTACGGGTTATATATAGGAAAAACTATACTTGACCCGAACATAATCCAATTTATCCTCCCGCGATTATGGAACGTCTCCGATAGCGAAACATGCTTTTTTTCTGATCATTTGTCATAAATATGATATTGGTTAATTACATCTAAAACTGAAGTTATGAAAAGCATCTACACCATTTGCAGATTAAACCCGGGATCGATCATGACCATGATCTTCCTGGTTTTCCTGGTAACCCAAAACGTAACGGGACAGGTGAATTTCACCCAAACACTCAATGCCGACTTCAACAAAGGCGTTCTCAACAATGTGATCGTTTCCGGCGACAATGTATCCCTGCAATTCGAAGCGAGTGCCGTTGGAACCTGGCTTACAACCACGGTGCTGCCCCAGACCCTCACCGGTCATAAGGCGGTGACCTGGAACAACAGGTTTGCTTATATTGTCGGAGGTTACAATAATCTGGACTATTCCAGTGCGGTGTATGTCGCAACTATTCAAACAACCGGGATCACCGGCTGGACCGCCCTGAACCCGTTGCCGGTTCCGTTGAAAGATCCCGCGGTTGTTGTCGGGACAAACACCATTTATGTGATGGGAGGAAGGGATGACACCCAGATTTTCAACACGATTTATTATGCCGCCATCAATTATGACGGCACCATCGGAGCATGGCAAACATCGGCGGTGACCCTCCCTGCTGGTTTGTGGGGACATACTGCAGCATATCTCAACGGCTACATTTATGTGGCTGGCGGATCGGGTTCAGCCGGAGAAAATACCGCCCTCAATACTGTTTATTATGCCAAGGTTAAGGCCGACAATACCCTTACTGCCTTCACAACAGGCACCAACCTGCCTGCTGCCCGCAACAGGCACAGCATGGTTTGTTACAACAGCAAGCTCTATATCCTGGGTGGATACGACAATTCCGGGACCAGGGCCGGCACGGTTTACCTGGCTACTCCGGGCCCTGACGGCTCCGTTGGTGCCTGGTCATCGGGAACGGCGCTGCCTCTGGCCATCAGCAATCATTCCACGGTTGTCACCAATGGACTGATCATCGTCATGGCCGGTGAAAATAATACCACGCTGAGCAATACGGTCTATTTTGCCAATGCCGATGCAGGCGCACTTGCCTGGACAGCCTCTCCCAATGTCATGTACGACTTTACAAAAGATGGATCGGCTTTTTATGGCAATGGACTTGTTTTTTATTCCGGAGGAACGAACCTCTCCGGAACGCCGATCATCAACTGCCGCTATGCGAACCTGGCGCTGAGCATCAATTATGTCAATCATGGTGTTTTTGTATCCAACCCTTATTATGAACTGGGCGCTGAACGCCTGATAAATTCACTGACCTTTAATAAAACCTATACTGCCCCGGCCGACCTGCAGGTTTCATACCGTACCGCCCCCACTGACGGCACCTGGGGTGACTGGACAGCACTGACAGGGACTTCACCGATTACCGTTAACCTCACCGCCCGGTACCTGCAATATTCGGTGGCACTTACCGGTTCGGCTGCACTGAATTCAACCCTGCTCGACATGACCCTGACCACCCCAGGAACACAACTGGCCGGCAACCTGAATGCCACGCTGACCTTTACCAAAGCATTGAGCCCCTACTGGGCCACCTCCGATATATCCTTCACTGCTGGAACACATACTTTTGAAGCAGGAGCCACCATCCTGTTTTTACCTGAAACCGGCCTGTCAGTCGGCCAGGCCAATGTGATCTGCAACGGAACAGTCGCCGACTCCGTCAAATTTTTATATTACACCGAGGAGACAGGTAAGTGGGATGGAATATATTTTGACCCGAACAGTGACAACGGTGTTTCATCACAGTTTTATTATACGGTGATCGCCAATGCAGGATTCGGGGGAAACAACGCCAACCTCTATTGTAACCAGTCGAATGAGCCCTTGCTTTCACGATGCAGCATCCGGAATGCAGATGGTAACGGGATCAGGCTGAACAGCGCGCATATCAACCTGCAAAACACGGTCATCAGGGGGAACAGTGAAAACGGGACCTATCTTGAAAATTCCAATCCCACATTCGTATCCTGTGCCATATCGTACAATGGCGTTGCCGGGGTTTATCATACGTCTTCCGGATCGGTGCCAAATTTCAGCGCATCATCCACGACCCTTGACCATAACCTATGCGCGTTGAAGTATCCAACTCCAAACCTAACCATATATCAGCCTAACGGGTCGCCCATTCTTACAGCAAACACCTATAACGGGATCGCGATTGATGGTGGTGATATTTCTTCGAATCAGCGATGGAATTCAATAACCTACGATTATATTTTGCTGGGAACTGTGAGGCTTGCACAGTACGCCGGAGCTGCCAGGCTGACCATCGAACCTGGTAACACGGTCAAATCACTGACTGGGGTTCAAATTCAGATCGGGGTTTCTTCTGCCTATGGTGGGGAATTATATGCAATCGGAACAGCAGACAGTCTGATAACATTCACTGCTCATAATGGACTTGCGGGAGGTTGGAATGGAATTTATTTCACTAACTGGAGTGATGACTGGGGGGGGCAGTCACAGCTTGACTACTGTGTGATTGAAAAGGGGAATGATTATAATTATTTTTCGGTTAGCACCGCCCAACCGAATCTGATCAATCACACCATCATCCGAAATGCAGTTACTGATGGTGCCAGATATCAGAGTGCGACCGGCAGCATCACAAATTGCCAGTTCCAGAACAACGGAAGATACCCGGTATATTTCATGAACCCGGAAGCTAATCCGGTACATACCGGAAATACTTACACAGGCAATGGAATTAACCGTTTTGTACTTGCGGGAGGATCTTATCCTTTTGACCGCACATACAACAATGATGGCATACCCTATTATGTGCTCGACAACCTGATCATGGATCAATATGCAGGTAAAAGCAGGTTGACAGTGGATCCCGGTGTTATTATGGAATTCGCGACAGGGAAAAAGCTTCAGCTTGGCCGAAGCAGTTCTTTCGGTGGTGAAATTTATGCGGTTGGCACCCCCGTGAGTCCCATTATTTTCAAAGCGTACTCAAATACTGATGGTGGTTGGGAAGGAATGCATTTCACAAATTGGAATGATACCTGGGGAGGCGTTTCCACTATGGAGTATTGTACTGTCATGCAAGGTAACCTGCAAAACATACTGATTGAGGAATCATCACAACCCACTTTGAATTATTGCACCATTTCCAATTCAGCGCTGAATGGCATTGTTGTTTTGCAGTCAAATCCCAATATTCAGCATTGCACTTTTACATTAAATGCATCATATCCGCTTAAATTCAACGACTGGAGCTGTTCTGCCTATCTGAAAGGCAATACCTATACTTCAAACACACTCAATTACATTGCCCTCACAGGAGGTGATTACAGTGCAAACAGAACAATATATTATGATGGTGCGCCCTATCATGTTCTCGGAAATATTAACATGGCACAATATGCCGGTCATTCAAGGCTGACCATTCAGCCAGGCGTTGTATTATTCTTCAATCCTGGTGTTGGAATTCAGCTTGGGTGGCCAAGCTCCTATGGAGGTGATCTTTGGGCTGAAGGAAAGGCGGATAGTTTGATATCTTTTCTGCCATACAATAATCTTCAGGGAGGCTGGTCAGGGATTTATTTCTCACAATGGAATGATGACTGGAGCGGTGTCTCTTCAATGAAGTATTGTATTGTTGATAAAGGAGATACGTATAATGTCAAATGTATCGGTTCCGGACAGCCTTCCATGGACCATTGCACACTGACTAATTCGACCGGCGAAGGTTTGTGGCTGAATAACTCGACCATCGATATCAGGAATTCCAGCTTCACATATAACACAAACAATGGAATCCTGCTTGAGGGCAGCAGCAATCCCACGATTGGCAATAACCGGGCATATACCTGCAATTTTTATTACAACGGAACGTATGAAATTTATAACAATACAGCCGGTAATATCAGCGCTGGTTATAATTACTGGGGTACCGGTGATTCTGCCATGATTGCGCAGAAAATCTATGATAAAGCGGAAAATCCGGCAAAGGGAAGGGTAAATTTCATGCCATTTGCCCAGGTACCATCACTTTTTACTCCAACCACCTCGATGGGAGGTGCCATCACCTATGCGAATACCGGTGCGAACCCGATTAAAAATGCCGCGATGGTGGTAAAGAATTTCGGGGATACCACCATTTCAACCACCACATCCAACACTTCAGGAGTATATGCCTTTACTCCGTTCACCTCCGGAAATTACCGGATGACCATCACCCCGGCAGCTCCATGGGGTGGGGTGAATGCAACAGATGCTTTGCTGATACTCAACCATTTTGCACAGATAACTCCTTTGACCGGGATGAACCTGGCGGCGGCCGATGTCAACTACAGCCATACGGTGAACGGCACCGATGCCCTATTTGTGCTGAAACGCTGGGCAGGCATGATTAGCGCGTTCCCTGCCGGTGACTACCTGTATCATACCGATACCCTTATCGTGAACGGGAACCAGGTTACCAATGATCTGAAAATGATCTGCTTCGGCGATGTCAATGCCTCCAATGCGCCCGCCAAGAAAAATTCATCACCCATAACACTGGTCCACGAAGGCACGCTCTTCGTTCCATCCTTTACTGAGTTCACCATCCCGGTGAAGGTGAAGGCGAACCTGGCTGTCGGCGCCATATCCCTTGGCCTCCTGTATCCTGGGGAATACCTCGAAGTTACCGGTGTTGTCATGCCGGCCGGTGTATCCGGGGTCGTATTTTCCGCTGAAAATGGATTGTTCAGAATGGGATGGTGTGATCTCGTACCATTGACGCTGGCGGCTGATGACATTCTTGTCACGCTGAAAATGAAGTCGAAGGATCTGTCGGGATGCACCGGAGGCTTGCAGCTGGAACTGGATGCCTATTCTGAATTTGCAGATCCTCAGGCCAATATTGCCACAGGGGTTGTCCTTGACATCCCGGAAATAAAACTGGCATCAAACGGAACCGGTAATATACAGTTCACTGGAGACCTCAGGGTACATCCGAACCCGGTGACCGAACAAACGACGGTATCATTTTTCCTCTCCGGGGAGAGCCATGTGAAGATTGCCCTGTACAACCTGGTTGGAACACCCGTCACGACGGTTACGGAGGCCGGGTATCCATCAGGCAGTCATCAGCTTGAAATGGATGCAGCCCGCCTGACACCTGGCATTTACCTGTTAAAAATTGAGATCACCAACAACGGACAAACCAGATCAAAGACGATTAAATTAGTGGTATCCAACTAAATACAGGAGCTATGAAGACACTGATATTAAAAATACTACTCCTGTCGTTTGTGATCGTCTGGCCGGGTATTTTACGAGCTCAAACCATCAATACCACGGCCGGGTCGGTAACAAGCTGTCCCGGCGAAATCGTGGTTCCCGTCAATGTTACCAACTGCAATGGGATTGGAGCCATTTCCCTGGCACTCGGTTACAATAACACGGTGCTCACCTTTATGGGATATGAGAACCTGAATCCTGCCCTGTCAGCAGGATTGATCCTGGTCAATTCCACGGCAAGCAATGTCATGATCAGCTGGGCAAACAGCACCCCTGCCAATGTTGGTGATGGTACGCTCATGAACCTGCGATTTGCTGCTGTTCCCGGTACAGGAAGCCTGGCCTGGGATACGCAAACTCCCGGTAATTGTGAATTTGCCGATATCAACGGCAATGTACTTCCGGCCGCATTCGTGAATGGCACTGTCACCATCAACCGTCCGCCTGAAATCACGGTTCAGCCTGCAGACCAAACGGTCCTGGTAAGTCAGAATTCAGGCTTCAGCCTCACGGCCATTGGACCAAACCTGGCATACCTGTGGCAGATCAGTAACGACG
>CAZPWZ010000052.1:0-373 GCA_964590675.1 uncultured Draconibacterium sp. | reverse complement strand
GGGGGTCACGCGGGGGCAATCGCGCTTATAATGCGGTGTATTCGCGTGTGTCCACACCAAGCGTCGGCATCACCAATGCCGTGTTGACCTATGCGGGGTACGGGTATCATTGCCGGATAACGGGCATCTGCACCCCCGTAGTTTATTCAAATGATGTGACACTTTCCGTGATACTGCCGGTTACAACCATTTTACCCGTACAAAATGATTGCCCGGGAGATATCGTTGTTCCCGTGACGGTGACCAGCTTTGCCGGGGTTGCCGCATTCTCGCTCACCTTTTCCTATAATGCATCCATCCTTACCTATAGTGGCTTCCAGGCGCTGAACGGGGCGCTGGCCGGAGGAAATTTTGTAGCCAATGCTTCCGGCGG
>CAZPWZ010000051.1:8289-10082 GCA_964590675.1 uncultured Draconibacterium sp. | reverse complement strand
TAACGGGACACGGGACGAAAAACGGGACACGGGACGAAAAATCGGGACACGGGACGAAAAATCGGGACACGGGACACGGGACGAAAAACGTGACTCAAAATCGCAAGGGAATCTTAATTTGTCAACAGCCATTTGTCAAAGGTCATTTGTCAACGGTCACTTGTCACTTGTCATTAGTCATTGGTCATTGGTCATTGGTCATTGGTCATTTGTAATTGGTCATTGGTCATTAGTCATTGGTCCCTGGTCATTCTCCCGGTTCCTGCTGTGACAGGCAGTGAAATGAACCCAGCCCCCAGATTATCTCCACGGAATCAATTCCTATGATGCTGCGACCGGGGAAACATTCTTCGAGGATACGCATGGCCTGGTCGTCCTGCTTGCACTGAAAATTAGGCACGATCACTGATTTGTTGGCAATATAAAAATTGGCGTAGGAAGCAGGCAGCCGCTGGCCATCGTAGATCACAGGCTTTGGCATCGGGATTTCCGCAATGTCGAGCTGTTTGCCATTGGATAGCCGGAATGATTTTAACTTCCTTAGATTATCGTCCAGGATTTTGTGGTTGTTGTCGGAGCGGCGGGGTTCGACCATGGTTGCTACGGCATCTTCCCTGAAGAAGCGCGTAATATCATCAATATGGCCGTTGGTGTCGTCCCCGTCGATGCCTTCATCGAGCCAGAGCACCTGGTTCACCCCATAGTAATTCCTGAGGTAATCTTCAATCTCGTGCTGTAATAATTGCGGATTCCGGTTCTCGTGCAACAGGCACTGGGTTGTCGTGAGCAGGGTACCATTGCCATTGAAATCAACCGCACCCCCTTCCATGATGATCCCTGGATAAAAAACAGGAATATTCAGGTGTTTCCCGATGAGCGTGGGGATCATTTCATCGAGGTCGTGTTCGTATTTTCCCCCCCAGGCATTATAACGCCAGCTAACGATCACCTTCGGGTCCTTTGCCCCCGGCCGGACCAGGAAGGCAGGCCCATGATCCCGGCACCAGGCATCATTGGTCGGATGCAGCAACAGGGTGATCTGCGACATATCCACACCGAGTTCCGTAAGATCGCGGATTACCTTGTCGCGCAGGGATACATCACGTACATTGATGCAAACCTTTTCACCCTTCGACAGCTCCTTGATGAACCGGTTATAGAAAGGAAAAATCCTTTGCAGGGTTCCGGGCCAGGAATAGGAATCGCCGTGCGGGTAACTGAGCCAGGTTGCACGGTGTTTGGCCCATTCAGCAGGGAAAAAATAACCCAGTTCTTTGGGGGTCTGTGTCGGAGATTCATTCATTACATTCATCCATTTTATTCACTAAGGTATCTTTTAAGGATTGGCCCGTAGCTGTCAATCCGGCGGTCCCTCAGAAACGGCCAGTGAATGCGGGTTTCATCCATCTTCCCAAGGTCCAGTTCCTGGACGTGGATATCCTCCCTGTCATGGGATGCCTGGTACAGCAGGTTCCCAAACGGATCGGACACAAAGGAACCGCCCCAGAAGTTCATGGATCCCTCCCGGCCTGTCCGGTTCACCGATACCACGAAGACCACGTTGGCGATGGCCTGGACCCGTTGAGGATGAAGGATCTAGGATGGTTCGCGGACAACATCCACCTGGCTCCGCCTGGCGGGAAGGCGATCGGTGAGGGGGTCTCCCTGCTGTTCGGGCCTTGAGCATCGGGAGGGGCGCCCATGAGGTGTTTCGGCTGAACGTATCCGCGTCGCCCCAGCTTGATGCCGCCGTTCTGCCTGCCTTATGACCGGACGGTCAGCACGAACGATCC
>CAZPWZ010000051.1:0-8279 GCA_964590675.1 uncultured Draconibacterium sp. | reverse complement strand
ACGAAGACCCCGTTGGCGATGGCATGGCCCCGTTGAATTGTTTGCCATGCCTGGTATTGCTGGCGGTTGAGTTCTTCATCCTGCGACATTGCCCACCCGATGGCTGTAGGGTAAAAAATGATCTGTGCCCCCAGAAGGCTGGTGATGCGGGCCGCTTCGGGATACCACTGATCCCAGCAAATGAGGGTACCGATGCGCGCATATTTCGTGTCAAAAACCTTGTAATCGTTGTCGCCGGGGGTAAAGTAGAATTTCTCGTAATAGCCGGGATCATCGGGGATATGGTGCTTGCGGTATTTTCCAAGGTACCTGCCGCCGGCATCGATCACCGCAACGGTATTGTGATACAGGCCTTCGGCACGCTTTTCGAACAGGGAGGCCACGATTACCACATCCAGCTCCCTGGCCAGGTCACTCATAATATTTGTCGTTGGGCCCGGGATGGTTTCGGCAAGGCTGAAGTAGTCATGATTCTCCTCCCAGCAGAAGTAGGTTGAGGCAAACAGCTCCTGCAGGCAGATAACCTGTGCCCCCTGCCTGGCAGCTTCCCTTATCATGCCCGAGGATTTCTCCAGGTTGGATTGCCTGTCGGGCCCGCAGGTCATCTGGATGAGACCGGTCTTGACTGATTTTGAATCCATCATGGGCTAATTTAAGAATGATTATAGATTCAGGAAAAATTTCCGAGTAAACTTTTTATTGTCATGAAGGATCTCCAGGAGGTAAATCCCCTTGCTCAAATCGCTGTAATGAATGATCCGCCGGTCGTTGCTGACAGGTTCCGGAGCGATGTGCGACATGCACCGGCCCTGCATGTTGTAAAGCCTGATACCAGTGGTTTGTACTGCCGGAAAGTCGAAAAAGATCATCAGCCTTGCGGTTTCACGGTCGTTATAAATCCTGATACCTGCAGATGGATCCTCATTGTCAAATCCAACAGTGTAATCGAGGTAGAGTTCATCAACCCACAACACGGTGCCCGGGGTCATCACCTCCTGGGCGGTGGACATGGCGATGATGTTCATCGTATCGGGGGCTGCACCTTCGATGTAATCGATCCAGGCAGAGAAGGGGGTCCAGTCGGCGATGGTATCCCTGGTTGAAAAAGCCCCAAATCCAACCGTATCCCTGGTGGCGCCGGTCGTTTTGGTGAGCCCGATGCCAATCACGCAGCTGTCGCCTCCTTTTGGGTCATACTTGTAATATCCCTTCAGGTGGGTGGGCTGATCGGTAACCGGCACGCCACCGGTGAGTTCATACGTTCCGCTTGTGATATCGACTGTCAGATTGCCGCATGTCATAAAACCGGGAACATCCAGGGGAGGAAGCGTGAGATGCTTCGTTTCAAGCTTGGCCGAAAAGCTGCCGGTGCCATGGTGGTCGGTACTTTTGGTCACGACCGGAAATCCAAAAAACGGTATCGACATCAACTCCTGGTTGGGAGTATCCCAGCCTGTCGGATTTGAAAAACTGCCGGTGGTCCATGTCTCAAAACTTGGATTCGGAACGACTGTTTGTGCCTGAAGGACCGGGATGAAAACCAGGAAAAACAAGCAGAAAAAAATAGGGGTTTTAAACATAATGCTGTCTTTCTGTTAAGAAGAACCATTCGGAAGCGTAAAATTACGACATTTCAGTATATCTTTGAAAAAAATATCCCCATGAAGTCCACCCGGTATGGCATGAACCTCTTGCTGCTGTTACTTTTCCTGGTAACTTTCACCGGAGGTTTACAGGCCAATGTTCCCGATACCGGAACCTCTTTTGGCGACTCGTGTAAAGTCACACTTGATAAGAAAACGGATAAAATTTACCAGGAGGGCATCGACTACCTTAAAAAGCGGAGCTATAACCTCGCCGGGCAGCAGATGCGAAGGGTAGTGCAAGCGGAACCGGGTTGCGTAGATGCGTACTTCGTTCTGGGGATTGTCAATTTCAAGAAAACGGATAATAATTTCCGTGAAGCAGAAAAGAACTTCCTCAAGGTGATTGAATTGTGTCCCGGTTATGATGTTTACGCCTATTATTACCTGGGAGAGATCTATTATGGCCAGGAAAAGTTCGCACTGGCCTTGAAGAACCTGGATGAATTTCTCAGGGATGTGGACAAGATCAAGAAGGATGAGGATTATAACCGGGCGGTTGACCTGCACAAGTTTTCAAAGTTTTATCTCGACATGATCGAAAATCCCGTCCCATTTGCTCCGAAAGTGGTCGACGGGATCTCGACCCGGGAAAATGAGTACCTGCCCATCCTCTCCCCCGACAATCAGATGGCATTGTTTACCCGGGAAATCAAGCTGGAACCCGGCAGGAACAGTCTTTTCAGGGAAACGCAACTGAAGGAAAAGTTCCTTTACAGCCTCCGCGATTCACTGGGGGCATTTGCGGCAGGGGAGGAGATGCCTGAGCCATTCAACATCAACGATAATGAAGGCGGGGCGACGCTGACTGCTGACAACAACACACTTTATTACACCGTATGTAAATATGACAATGCAAAGAAGTATCTGAACTGCGATATTTATTATTCGGAGTTTGCAGGATACGAGTGGAGCCAGATACAAAGTGTGAGCAGCAAGATCAACCTCCCCGGATCCTGGGAATCGCAACCTACCATATCCCCCGACGGCAGGACCCTGTATTTTGTCAGTGACCGCAGCGGAGGTTTTGGCGGTTATGACATTTACCGATCCATCAAAGGGGAGAGCGGGGATTGGGGGACCCCGATCAATCTCGGCCCTCTGATCAATTCGACCGGAAACGAGAAGTCGCCCTTCCTGCATCCCGATGAGAAAACGCTATACTTCTCCTCCGATGGATGGATGGGCCTGGGCGGGTATGATGTTTTTTTTGCAAGGCAGGATGAACACGGCATGTGGACAAAGCCCAGGAATATCGGATATCCTATCAATTCCACCGAAGATGAGGTTGGATTTTTCGTAAGTACCGATGGGACCCTGGGATTCTTTGCCTCCAACAAGTACAATGGCAAGGGCGGCTGGGACCTCTACTCGTTTGAATTGTATGATGCAGCCCGCCCGGAAAAGGTACTCTTCATCAAGGGAAATGTAAAATCGGAATTTTCAGCCGAACCGCTGAAGGCTCATATCGAGCTTAAAAACCTGGAAACAAAAAAGATATCGAACATCCCCATGGACACGATCACCGGGAATTATGTGGCGGTGGCCCCTTTTAACAGCGACTATATCATGACCGTTAAAAAGGCGGGACATGTATATGAATCGAAATATATCGCCAGGGTTGACAGTATGTTTAAGCTACCCGCCAAAGTGGATATCGAGATGAAGCCGATAGAGCTCAACAAATCCTACCGGATCAACGATATTTATTTTCCGTTCAACTCTTTCGACCTGACCAATGAATCGAAGGTCGTGCTCGACCAGTTGATCGATTTTTTACATGAGAATCAAAACATCAGCATCGAGATCCAGGGGCATACCGACAATATCGGAAATGATGCAAGCAATTTGAAGTTGTCGGAGAGCCGGGCGCAATCGGTGTACAATTACCTGGTTGAAAAGGAGATATCAGCTACGCGACTCAGTTACAAGGGTTTCGGCAAATCGATGCCTGTTGCGGGAAATGATACCGAGGAGGGACGGGCAAAGAACCGGAGGACGGTGTTTGTGATAACCAGAAAGTAAAATGTCACAGCAACGTGACGATTGTCACGTTGCTGTCACTCAATTGCATCACGCTGCAATTATTAAATCTGCTTCATCAGGTTTCCCATTTCAATGGCGGCGAGGGCGGCGTCGAAGCCTTTGTTCCCGCTTTTGGTGCCGGCACGTTCAATGGCCTGTTCGATGTTGTCGGTTGTCAGTACGCCGAAAATCACCGGGATCCCGGTTTCGAGCCCTACATGGGCCACTCCTTTTGAAACTTCCGAGGCAACGTAATCAAAGTGAGGGGTAGCGCCGCGGATCACAGCGCCAAGGCAGATCACCGCATCGTAACGTTTACTCTGGGCAAGTTTTTTTGCCAGCAAGGGTATTTCAAATGATCCGGGCGACCAGGCCACATCGATATCCTCATCGACCGCTCCATGCCGGATCAACCCGTCGAGGCAACCGGACAGTAATTTGCCGCTGATAAATTCATTGAAACGGGCAATGACAATGCCGAATTTCAGCCCCTTTGCATCTAATTTTCCTTCGATTGTTTTCATGTGTCAACAGTTTGAATTTCAGATCTTATTGAATGCCCATAATTAAATTCCTGGTTTGTATGAACAACGTTGGTATGGACATTTCACTGGTCAATTTATTTTGATTTAAATGGGAATTAAATATCTTTTTTGAGGTCATCGGTAAACGTCAGCAGGTGACCCAGTTTTTCTTTTTTAGTTTTCATATACCGGATGTTGCACGAATTACTTGGTGTCTGTATAGGTATGCGTTCGATGAGTTCGAGGCCGAAGCCTTCGATCCCCGATATTTTTTGCGGATTATTGGTCAGTAAACTGAGCTTTTTAATTCCCAGGTCGACCAGGATTTCGGCACCGGTACCATAATCTCTCAAATCGGCATCAAATCCAAGTGCATTGTTGGCTTCAACAGTGTCCATTCCCTGGTCCTGGAGGGAATAGGCCCTCATTTTATTATCGAGTCCGATCCCACGGCCCTCCTGCCGCATGTAAAGCAGCACGCCGCGGCCCTCCTTTTCAATTCTTTTCATGGCACTTGCCAGCTGGTCGCCGCAGTCACAGCGCATCGATCCGAAAACATCCCCGGTGAGACATTCTGAATGCACACGAACCAACACAGGTTCTCCATTGGTTACATCGCCCTTTACGAGGGCCAGGTGGTTTTCGTTTGTTATTTTGCTGACATAACTGTATGCCTTGAATTCCCCGTATTTGGTTGGCATATCGACCACTGCGGCGCGTTCGACCAGGGTTTCGGATTTTCGCCGGTAATCGATCAGCGAAACAATGGTGATGATCTTCAGGTTGTGTTTTTTTACATATTGCATGAGTTCAGGCACGCGTGCCATGGAGCCGTCCTCATTCATGATCTCGCAGATCACCCCCGCGGGATATAAGCCGGCCATCTTGGCCAGGTCGACAGAGGCTTCGGTGTGTCCTGCCCTGACGAGGACACCCCCTTCACGGTATTCGATCGGGAAAATATGGCCGGGCCGCGTGAAATCCCTGGCCTTGGTCTGATTGTCGATGAGCCGCTTGATCGTCAGCGCCCTTTCATGTGCGGAGATCCCGGTTGAACATTCGATCGCGTCGACTGAAACGGTAAATGCCGTCCGGTTGGGATCGGTGTTCTTCACTACCATCCGCTCGATGTTCAACTCTTCGAGCCGGTCGCGCACAATGGGCAGGCAAATCAGCCCACCACCATTTTTTGCCATGAAATTGATGATGGAAGGGGTCACTTTTTCTGCGGCAATTACCAGGTCGCCTTCATTTTCGCGGTCTTCATCGTCGACCACGACAATCATTTTTCCTTTGCGGATGTCGTCCAGCGCCTCTTCGATCGTGTTGAATTTGTAGTTCGTCATAGGAAATTATTTTTAGCCAGGAATTCCAGGTCAATTTTTGACCCTTTGTCTCCGGGTGCATTCAGTTTCTCAATATATTTTGCGATGATGTCACATTCGATATTCAACAGGTCCCCTGATTTCTTAACCAGGATGGTTGTCACCTCGCTGGTATGCGGAATCACCGAAACGCTGAAGGTGCGTGAATCAACCGTCGCCACCGTCAGGCTGATCCCATCGAGGGCCACCGATCCTTTTTCAACGATATATCGGAGGATGGATGCATCGGCACTGATGTTAAACCACACGGCATTATCCTCGTCCCATCGGCGGATGATCTTTCCTGTTCCGTCGATGTGTCCGCTTACAAGATGCCCGCCAAGCCGGTCACTGAGCCTCAGGGCCCTTTCGAGGTTTACCGGGCTCCCGCTGTTCAATGTGTTTAAACTTGTACGGCGCAGTGTTTCAGGCATTACGTCAACGATGAAATGGTCGTGGCCAAATGAGGTCACCGTAAGGCAAATCCCGTTGGTGTTGATGCTGTCGCCAATTTTAATATCCGACAACACCATGGTCGCCCCGATGGTAAGCTGCGAGGAGCCGGATCCATGGCGGATGGCTTTGATCGTACCGGTTTCTTCTATTATGCCTGTGAACATGGGTTCATTTTATTTTATCCAAGCTTCCAACATAAGATCTTGTCCGATTTTTCGTGTTCGCATGTTTTCCAGTCCGATGGCATCATCCATGGATGATATGCCGGTTCCGCCAACGGCTGTCGGGGCATTGACCCCGCCAAGGATCTTAGGGGCGATAAAGCTGACAACCTTGTCAACCAATCCTTCCTGAAGGGCAGAAAAGGCGATGGTACTTCCGCCCTCGATCATTACACTGTCGATACCCATGGATCCCAGCGATTTCATCACGAATGCCAGGTCGACCCTGTCGTTTTTCAGCGGGCAGATCAGCACCTGCGCACCTTTGCGTTCAATGTTTTTCAGTTTGTTCCTGTCGGCCAGTTCCGAGGCAGCCACAATCGCAAGCTGTGGATCATTCGCCAGGACTTTCGCCTCCAATGGAATCCGGCCATGGGTATCGGCGATGACCTTGAGCGGGTTTTTCCATGCCCCTTTCATCCTGATATTCAGCATCGGGTCGTCAAAAATCACCGTGTCAACACCCACCATCACCGCGCTCAGCTGCTGGCGCATGCGATGCACCATTTTGCGGGAGAGTTCGCCGGTGATCCACCGTGAGGCATTGGTGACCGTGGCAATTTTTCCATCCAGGGTCATGGCCGATTTGAGCACGACAAACGGCAATGTGGTATGAATGTACTTGATGAAAATCTCATTTAATTCCCTGGTCTGTTGCTCCATGACACCCGTCTCCACCTCGATGCCCCTGGATTGGAGGAACCGGATACCCTGGCCGTTAACGAGCGGATTCGGATCGGTGATGCCGATCACCACGCCGGCAATTTTCTTTTCAGCAATCAGGTTCGCGCAGGGAGGGGTTTTCCCATCGTGCGCACATGGTTCGAGGGTGACATAGAGTATCGATCCTTCAACATGCTGTGATGATGATTCTGCAGCACGGATGGCATTGACTTCAGCATGCGGGCCACCGAAAAATTCATGAAAACCCTCTCCGATGATGCGGCCGTTTTTCACCAGTACCGCACCCACCATGGGATTGGGATTCACCCATCCAGCCCCGCGTTTTGCCAGGGCGAGAGCCCGTCTCATATATTTGAGGTCAATGGTCATGGCAGGTCAGTTGAGCAAGATTGCCTGCAAAAAACAGGTAAGTGGGTTCCTGGTAAAATATATTTCTGATGCAGTTTTCATTTGAACGTATGGCATTTATACTGTGTGAGTTGCATAAAAAAAGCCCTGTCGCATGGGTCGCAACAGGGCGTAATCCTATTTAAACTGGTAAATAAGTCAGGTTAAATACGATTCTTCTTCCATCCAGACTTTACTGTCGGTGCCGTAGTTTCAACGGCTCGGTTCCCTGAAAAAAGGCAATATGGTGATTACCTGTTCTTTTGGGAGTCGCGGACTTTACCGCCGGTCGGGAATTTCACCCTGCCCTGAAGAACCTAATGTATGTTTATGAACTCTTTGATTCAATAGAAATCGTTGACAAAGATACTAAAATTAAAACACTGTTAAGTAATTAACAGTGTTTTAATTTTTCAATTTACTGCACGATCATTTTTTCGGTAATGACCTGTTTGCCTGTTTTAAGCTGGACAACATAGATTCCCCGGGCATAACCAGAGATATCTATTTGTTTAAGCACGGGGGATGTGGCAGTGACAATGGTTTCATTAAAGATTGTTTTACCGTCGACTGAAGTAATGGTCAGCTGCGCGGGAATATTGCTGATACCGTTGAGTGTGACAACGACAGATCCGTGAGCCGGATTAGGACGGATGGTAAAGCCGGATTCAATTTTATCACCGGCGATCCCGGTACAGGCATCAAAGGTTATCTTCTTGACGCTGAATGTATTCCCGGTACACGGCAGATTGGCAATGGCAACCAGTTTGAGGTCGACTGATCCGGCGAGCTTGTCGGCCAGGGTCGGCTGGTAGGTTGTTGACAATGCTGATGCGTTTGCAAAGGTTCCTGATCCGGTGGTTGTCCAGCCCAATGCCTTATAGTTGGAGGCGGTTCCGGCCACATCGACGGAGGTAACATACCAGCAAACAATGGTATCGGCCCCTGCTGATACGACAGGCAGTCCCGCAGGGA
>CAZPWZ010000050.1:0-10138 GCA_964590675.1 uncultured Draconibacterium sp. | reverse complement strand
ATCCCTGATTGAAAATTCAATTTCGCTTCCTTTTTGCGCGGTCTCTATGGTCACGGACCCACCTCCTGCAGTAAATTTTAATGCATTGGAAACCAGGTTTTGAAGAATTGAGCGTGTCATGTTTTTATCAGCCTTTACCATGACAGGATGGGTAACCAGGTTGGCCAGCTCAATGTTTTTCTTAAGCGCGATTGCCCTGAGAACATCAACGGTATACTCAATTTCCTCTGAAATGTCAAAAACCTCAGGGGCATAAACCAGCCGGTCCGATTGAAGCCTCGACCATTGCAAGAGGTTTTCCACCAGTTCATAAACACTTTTAGTCGAATTACGCAGGATCACAATAAACTTCCTGCGTTCTGTATCGCTTAACGTGTCATATTCGTTGTTAAGCAGCTCAGAATAGCCCAGCAGGGAGTGAAATGGTGATTTGAGATCGTGGGCAAGAATTGAGAAAAATTTGTCTTTGCTCTGGTTCGACTCCTTTAATTCCTCTGCGTATTTCCTGAGCATCTCCTCATCATGTTTACGCTCTGTAATATCTCCTTTGACTGCAATATAGTTGGTTATTTCCCCCTCGCGGTTTTTAATCGGGGCTATGCTGGCATCTTCCCAATAGAGTTCGCCATTCTTTTTCCGGTTTAAAATTTCACCCTTCCAAACAGTGCCGGAAGATATGGTGTCCCATAAATCCTTATAAAATTCCGTTGTATGGTTCCCCGATTTTAAAATCCTTGGATTCTTGCCGATTGCTTCACTTCGCGTAAATCCCGTGAGCTCGTAAAATCGTTTATTCACGTATTCAATAATTCCAGCAGCATCAGTAATGACAATAGTTTCAGAACTTTGTTCGAGTGCGGTGGACAGTTTGAGAATGCGTTCTTCGGCGAGCTTTCGCTCCTGGATGCTCCGTTCCAATTTGTTCTTTGATTCAAAAAAAGCCACAATCAATTGCGCAATAGCATGAAATTCATGATTGGATGCAGGGATCTTCAGTAATGGCGCCGGGTTGTACTTTTTAAGGCTCAGGGAGATCTGGTTAAGTGGCATCGTGATCCAGGTCCTGAAGGCAAAAAAGAATAATAATCCCACAAACAAGGCTATTAATGCTGGAACCAGCGTGTAAAAATAGAAGGAGCTTTGTTTCATCTGCAATTGATTTTTTGGAAAAAAATCAAGTTGTGCAATTCTATTACCAATGCTGCCCCTCAGAAAAAAGGTTATTGTGCTGTTATTCAAATCTTTGGGGTTTTTGATCACCTTCAAATCAGAAGTAGTCATGAGAGGAATGACTTCTATCAGCGCATTACATGAATTTTCCAGGTTGCTGATAAATCTGGGATTCCATAAACGGCCCCAGATCAGGTATCCTGCAGGAGGACTGGTTTTATCAACATCTGTACTTGGAACGACAGGAGATCCTGAAATTTCCAGCAGTCCTTGCGGACTCATCAGGAAAAAGTGACAGTTTTTTTTACCGCCCAGCGCGGACTTAATGTCATAGGATGAAATGGTGAAAGGCTGTTTTCCAAAATTTATTGAATCCTGCATGCTGTAAAGCAGGGAGAAGTCGGCCGAATATACCGCGGCAATACTCATATCCAGTGTGTAAATTGAAGCCTCAATATTATCCTTTGCCCAACTTTTATCAGGGCTTTTGACAAAGCCGACCATATCATCCCATACCGAATAATCAGATGCGGTTTTTTCCAGTTCTTTTTCTTTGAATTTCAGAATGCTGGAGATACTGATCTTATTGTTTTCCCGGTATGCCTCGTTAAACAGGTTTGTCTCCTTCGTCCTGGAATAATGGTAGGCCAGCGTGGAAAATAGCAGGAGCACCAATGCGGTGGTCATCATGCCCATTATTTTGATACGTAGTGTCACCTTATCGATTTTATGTCTTGATTATGCTTTCAGAATTTTCCCGAGCAGTTCCAAAATGTCAGATTTTGTGAAGGGTTTTGGAATATAGTCTGTACAACCGCCTTCAACCAAACGTTCCCTGTCACCAAACATTGTATAACCGGTAAGCGCAATAACAGGCAGGGTGGCGTATCCCTTGATTCTCCTGATTTCCTGGGTCGCCTGCAAACCATCCATTCCGGGGCCCAGGTTAATATCCATCAGTATGGCATCATATTTTTTTTGCCGGGCCATTTCTATTGCAGCAGCACTGTCGGCAGCCCAATCGATATCATAATCATTTCTCAGGTATGCAAAAATGAGCTGTGAATTCACCTCGTTATCCTCAACAAGCAGCAGGGTCATTTTCGGCAGTACTTTTTCCCTGGATATTTGCTTTGATGCAGATGATTTGTGGTTTGAGACTGCCGGTTCAGCATTGAGTTGAACTTCAGGGTAAGGCATTGATATGCAGAATACTGATCCTTTTCCTATCTTACTGCTTACCGATATTTCGCCTCCAAGCAGCTGTATCATCTTCCGGGCAATAGTGAGCCCCAATCCCGTACCTTCAAAACTGCGGTTCTGACCTTCACTCGCCTGCCTGAATTCGTCGAAAATCAAATTCAGATGTGATTCCGATATGCCGATTCCGGTATCCTCAATGGTGACAAACAACATCCTTTTCCCTTTAATCCAATCTTCAGATATACTGATGGAAACGCCTCCTTCACTGGTGAATTTAATTGCATTTTCGAGAATATTGGCAATGGACTGTGTGAAAAAGAAAATATCGAGATACCCATTCATTTCCGGAAGATCCCTGATTTCCAGGAACAGGCCTTTAGCCCTGGCAACCGGTATGAAATTATTCAGCAACTGCCTGATATGCTGGTGTATCAGGCATGCTTCGAGATGTACCGCTTTTACTCCCGATTCCAGTTGCGATAATTGCATGATGGATTCAAGGGTTTTCATGAGTCGTTTTCCAGAATTATTGATGTGGGTGGCCATTTCAACATATTCGTCATCCTTCAGCTCATTGGCCATGATCTCAGAAAATCCCAAAATCCCGTTTAACGGGGTTCTCAGTTCATGACTCATGTTGTTGAGCAGGGTTGATTTCAGCCTGGATGACTCTTCAGCACTCTCTTTTGCTTCAATCAGCGCCTGTTGTAATGTTTTCCTGTCTGTGATATTCCTCGAAATACAAAGAACCTGGCGATCATCGACTTTGGTGAATCGTGCTTCATAATAGTGTGCATCCTGGTTCTGCTGTATCTTGTACTCAAATGTCTGAACAAGTTCGGTACTCAGGCACTGTGTAATTGCAGACATGGTTTTTTTCTCAACTTCTTCATTGAAAAAATCCCGGACATTTTTTCCGATGATTTGTTCGGGCGATGCAAGCAGGTCGCCCAGATTGGAAGCATACAGATCAAGGTAGTTGCCTTTGGCATCGTAAAGGAACATGAGGTCAGGCAAAGCCTGAATGATGGCCCTGTTTCGCTGGTGCAACGACTGGAATTCCCTTTCCATCAGCTTTTGCTTGGTAATATCACGACCGCTCCCAACCGTTCCTAGCATGTTGCCCTCTTCGTCCATAATAGGGGCTTTCTGCACATCAAAATAAACCAGTTGCCCCTTTACGTAACCGTTCTCATCGAAACGGCCCGGTGCCTTTTGCCTCATGGTCAAATCGTCCGAATCGCTGCAGATCTCCCCAAAGGTATGCCAGTCCTGGTCTTCAGGATGCGAGGCGCGTTCGCGCTCGGCAAAGTACATATCGGTCTTCCCAATGGGTTCGTCTGTGTCGCGCGCTCCCAGTAACTTGTCACATGTCGCCTTATTGGTAAAAAGGTAACGTTTGCGTAGATCTTTCGCCCAGATCAGATCGGGAATATTATCAGCCATCAGCCGGAACATGTCGTACATGTATTTGTAGCTGGTGCGGCTTTCGACAAGCTCCTGCTCCGCACGGCGGTTTTCCGTTACATCATATGCCAATCCAATGATGCCGTAAGGTTTGCCATCATTGTCCCTGAGGAGAACCTTCCGGGTCGCAAAAACCCTGGTTTCCTGGTCAATGCTGATCTCTTCTTCAAAACCTTCAATGAATCCCGTTGAATTAATTACCTCCAGGTCTGATTTCTGATACTGCAATGCACGGTCAGCTTCATAAAAATCAAAATCGGTTTTCCCAATGATTGCCGCCGGAGTGGTTTTTAACTGCCGGCAAAACATCTCATTGGCAGCAATATACTCTCCATCCAGGTTCTTGTAAAAGACCATGGCGGGGATGTTATTGATAATGGTGTTTAGCACCAATTGTTCCTGAGTGGGTTGATTTTGAGCCATTTTATTCGAAAATTTCTGACATTAATTCAAGTAAGCCCTGTTGACTGAAGGGTTTTCCAAGGTAATGACTGCATCCTCCCTGAAGGAGTTTTTCACGATCGCCCGACATGGTGTACCCGGTGATGGCAATGATTGGAATGTATTCATAACCAGCTATTTTTCTGATTTCCTGGGTGGCCTTTAATCCATCGTTCCCCGAACCGAGATTTATATCCATCAGAATACCAGAGAATTGTTTCACCTTAACCATTTTTACTGCCGATGCTGCATCGTGCGCCCGTTCTGTTTTATATTGCCCCCTCAGATACAACTTCACAATTTCCGCGTTATCGTCGTTATCTTCCACCACCAGGATGAGTGGCAATTCTTCCGGCGGATTCATTTTAAAGATTCTTGACGGAAGGACCTCCTCCTTGATTTTAGGTCCGGCAGTTGATGCAGGTTGGTATGTGTTTATACCTGCAGGAAGCCAGACGGTGAATATGGAACCGAGTCCGATTTCACTTTCAAGGCTTATTTTCCCGTCAATGAGCTCTATCATCTTCCGGGCAAGTGTGAGTCCGAGTCCGGTCCCTTCATAACTTCGGTTGTGCCCTTCGCTTAACTGCCTGAATTCATGAAAGATGATTTCGAATTTTTCGCTGGGGATGCCAATCCCGGTATCCTTAATGTGGATCAGGGACCATAATATTCCGTCCACATTGGTGAGGTCGGTTTCAATGGTTATCCCTCCCTTGTTTGTGAATTTGATGGCATTGTCGATAAGGTTTTGCAGGATGATATGCAGCAGGTTTTCATCTGCTTTTGCATACAGTCCGTCTTTAAATTCAGTGATAAGAGCAAGATTCTTATCGCTGGCAATCGGGTAAAAGGGTTGAAGCAACCCGGAGATGGTATCCTGGATATTGATATCATTGATTTTTATCTTTGACTTGGTTGCTTCAAGGTCGGCAAGGTCAAGAATCGCCTTAAGGGTTGCCATCAGCCGCTTTCCGGAAGAATTGATTTTTCGGGCAAAGAAGACGATATCCGGATCGTTTGACTCATTAGAAATTAAATCGGAGAATCCAAGTATGGCGTTCATCGGTGTCCTGAATTCATGGCTCATATTCGCCATGAGCGAGGTTTTGAGCCTGTCCGATTCTTCCACCCTGACCATGGCGGCCTTGATTTCCTCCATATCTCTTTTGCGATCAGTGATATCAGTGACCATGCCAATAATCACATCCTTTTCAAGAAATGCATTGATCAGCACGATCCGCGGGTTCCCAAGCATGGTAACGAGCGACAATTCGTAGTTTCGCAATACTTTCTCCGTGGTTAATTTTGAGACAAAGGCATTACGATCAGCAAGATGGCCGTAGAGGTCCGCGATGGAATAGCGCATGGCATCATCCAGGGTAGGGAATTCAAACATTTCAACCATGGATTGATTGGCATATATGATCTGCCCGGACAGGTTTGAATGGTAGATGCCAATAATTGCATTATCGACGATTTTCTGGTATTTAATCTCCGATTGAATTAAAGCTTCTTCAACTTTCTTTCGTTCAACAGTTTGAATATAGGTGCTGAGGATCTCTGCCGCAGATGTTGAAAACTCTTTTTCCTCATTTGTCCAGTCTTTTATTCCGCCGGTGGTCTCGCAGCATAATACGCCAGCCAGGCGGCCATCGTAACGGATCGGAATATCAAGCATCGAAAATATGTTTTCCGGAATAAGATAGTCAGCGATAAATTCCGAAGTCCTAACATCCTGCCTTGCATCAACGGCATCAATCCAACGCGACTGCTCCAGCACCGAAAAATAATTGGGGAAATCATTGGCGCTTAATACCGTCCCGGCAAGATGATTCCCGGGTCCGGCAGTGAACAGGTCCTTGCATGTCAATGTTCTTTTATCCTGCTGGTAGGTCCATATACTGATCCTTTCCGCCTTCAATACTTCTGCAATCTTTTCAGTAAAAAATGGAAAGCCGTCATTCAGTTCATCCGATCCGGCCTGGGATAATTCAAGCAGGACCTTGTGATGTGGATGAATCGCATCAGTTTGATAATGAGTAGTATTTCCTGGACCTTGATGTGACATTGCAGTTGGTTTTGAGTGAATTTTTAATGCGGAATCAGTGACATCTGGTTTGTTTTTATGGTCGTTTTATGGTTATTCGTCCTTCAGTGTGATCATTGTTATTTCAGGTAAAATTCCGATTCTGCCCGAATATCCAATATTTCCCAGGGCCTGGTTGACATAAAGATACTGAGGCTCAGGCGATGCTTCGTTTTTATATAAGCCACACCAGTAGGTGTATGCCCATGCGACAGGACTCCAGTGTATATTACAGCAATCGATTCCCACCTGTCCGCCATGAGTGTGACCGGCAAAGGTCAGGTCAATATTTTGATATTGCTTGCTGATGATGCTGTCAAAATGCGTTGGATCATGAGATAAAAGTAGCTGGACGGGCATGTGTTCAGTACCTTTTTGCGCTTTTTCAATATCCCCGAAGCGTTGAAAGCGATGGGTGGCACCCCAGTTTTCAACACCGATAACCGCAATACTGTCGCCGCCTTTGTTCAAAATGATATTGGAATTGAGCAGTAACGTCCATCCAAGGTTTTTATAAAACTCATGGAGGTCGGTCATGTTTTTATGTTTCGCTTCCATTGATGGCCAGTTCAGGTAATCCCCGTAATCATGATTTCCCAGGATGGTATAAATTCCCATCGGAGCATATAGTTTTTTGCGGATCATTTCAAATCCGTAGCCATCCGCGGTGCAGTAATTAAACATATCACCGGTGAAAAAGATAAGGTCTGGACTGAGACTGTTCATGATATCCACCGCTTCTGCAAGTTTCTTTTTTGAGGACCAGGTGCCCAGGTGAACATCAGAAAACTGGACGATTTTCAATCCTTTGAAAGCAGGCGGCAGATCCGTCAGGGATACTTCATGGCGGCGCACCCTGAAGTCAAACTGCCAGAAAACCGTACCGGCGAAAAGTATCAAAAAAACCATGGTGCCGATGATCCATCCTGTCAATAAAAGCGGCTTGTAACGCGTATTCCTGCTTGCCGGTGTGGCAATGTCAGGATGAAACAATTGAAAGGTGATCCTGCCTGCGCGTATCAGATCGGCGATGATCAGGGTAACAATCGGGAATAGTTTTGCCAGGAAAAGGACCAGGATGAAACTCTGGACATAGGTTCTCAATGCTATGTTCCAGTCAAGGAACGGAACAAAGAATCCATAGACCATCATGATAATGATGAGTGACAGCGGGGCCCAGTAAAGTACCGTTATCAACATCCGCCACGGCACTTTTATTCTTCTGCGGGCCTTCTGGAAAGAATACCACAGGTAGGCGTCAAAAAGCAGGAAAAAAAAGAAATACCTGAGGACACCAGCGTTTTTAGGAAATAATGCCCTTAAAGTTAAAACCAGGATCAGCGACACTAAAACGAATAAAAAACCATTCAGGAATTTTTTCATTTGTTTTTCACGTAGTTCACTAATCCTTTTGCCTCAAATATCTCCATTAATTTTGTTGGCAAGGGGGCAAATGGATATTGCCCGTTCCCGATGAAAACAAGACCTTTTTCAAAGTCAATTGCAACTTTGTCTCCAGGGCGGTATGCATCAACGGCTTCAGGGACAAGGATGATCGGCAGGCCCTGGTTGACTGCAGATCGGTAGAAAATGCGATTCACCGATTTGCAGACAACAGCTTTTATCCCGGCAAAGGACAAGCCAACAGAGGGGTGTTCACGGGAACTGCCGCATCCAAAGTTGGCGCCGGCAAGGATGATGTCGCCGGCTTTGACGCGTTCAGCAAAACTGTTATCAAATCCTTTAAACAAATAGGGCATGATTTTTTCAGGTTCGGAACTCTGTACGTTGTAGGTAAGATTTCCGGCAAACATCTGGTCAGTATTGAGATTATCAACATCCGCATAATTCCAGGTTCCACCCGAAAACCGGTCTTCACCGTCTTTAATATCAACCGTGGCACTCTGCGGAGCATGAAAAGGAAATTTCTCATTGCCTGAGATCCCGCGTGGATCGGTGATTTCGCCTTTTAAGGCAGAAATGGCGACAGTTGCCGGCGATGCCAGGTATACATTGGATGCCGGATTGCCCATTCGTCCTTTGAAATTCCGGTTGGCCGTACTGATAACATTGTAATTATCTGCGGGAATCCCTTGTCCGGTGCCAAGGCAGGGACCGCAGGATGATGAAAGAACATTGGCGCCTGATTCCATGAAAGTTTCGATCAGTCCCTCCTTCATGGCTTGCATGAATATATCCTTAGAGGCAGGAATGATCTGCAGTTGCATGAATTTGGGGACTTTTTGACCCTTCAGTACGGCAGCGGCCTCGCGCAGATCCTGCAGCCTTCCGTTTGTACAGGTGCCAATGAGTGCCTGGTGGATTTTTGTACCGCTGACCTCGGCAACCGCTTTAACGTTGTCAACATGATGCGGTGCGGCTACAACCGGGAAAATGTCAGCCAGGTTAATGTTAATTTCCATGAGGTAGATTGCGTCAGCATCAGCCCATTGACCTGCATGCTTTTTACCCAGGTGTTTTTCCAATACCTCATCTGCCGGGAAAACCGCATTTTTCGCACCCATCTCCGATGCCAGGTTCGCAAGAACCATACGATCAGATATTGTAAGTGATTTCACACCATCACCATGATATTCGATCGACATGTAATCTGCGCCACTCGATCCGATCATACCAATGATCCAGAGGGCAAGGTCTTTGGCATATACTCCCTGGGGAAGCTTACCTGCCAGGGTAATTTTTACCGATTCCGGAACACGGAACCAGGTTTCACCCTGTTTCCATAATCCTGCGGTCTCCGTCCGGTCAATTCCGGCGGCGAATGCATTGTAGGCTCCTGCTGTACTTGTGTGACTGTCGCTGCCAACAATGATCATCCCGGGCCGGGCATAATATGACATGAGCTGATGACAGATTCCGTCTCCTGCATCATGAAATTTTTTAATGCCGAATTTCTCAACAAAATCACGTATGGTCTGATAGTCGTTCGCAAGTTTTGAATTGGTAGGGGGTGCATTGTGATCAAGGGTAATCAGCAGGGCGTCGGGATTGGCAAGCATGGTGCCACCCATTTTCTTGAATGTGCTGAAAATACTGGATGTGTTGTCATGAGATAAAATGATATCTGGTCTGGCAAAGACGATACTTCCTTTTTCAGCCCCAAAAATTTTTTCGGCGAATGTTTTTCCTGACATGTGGATTAATGTTTATTAGGTTGATAAAGTAATTGATTTTCTTCGAGTAGCCTTGTTGCAAATTTCCAAATTTTTTCCTTATGCTGACAGATATAAATTTTAAAATATCATGGATTTTTAATGAAACTTGACAGGTTTGGAAAAACAGTCAGACTCTAAACTTTCGGTAGTTGAAAATATACCAAAATCAGTCGTTTTGATTTTCCCTGGATCATTTTTTTGTTAGTCTAAAAGGTATTTCCTATCTTTGCAGCCCTTTTAAAATTAAAGCAGGTTATGGAGAGATGGGTGAGTGGCTGAAACCAACAGTTTGCTAAACTGTCGTACGGGAAACTGTACCGGGGGTTCGAATCCCCCCTTCTCCGCAAAAATATAAAGACCTGCAATACACAGGTTTATGATTATCGGGGTATAGCGCAGCTGGTTAGCGCGCCTGCTTTGGGAGCAGGAGGCCGCAGGTTCGAATCCTGCTACCCCGACAGTAAAACAGAGGCTTTTGGAAGAATCCGAAAGCCTCTGTTTTTTTATGTAAATCCTTATTTTCCCGGTAGTGTAAAATAAAACGTGCTTCCTTTACCCTCTGTGCTCTCAACCCATATCTTTCCACCATGTT
>CAZPWZ010000049.1:0-10258 GCA_964590675.1 uncultured Draconibacterium sp. | reverse complement strand
GATCAGAAGTAAATTATCTTCCACCCCGTAGCGCAGGTTGTTGTATTTACCGATACTGAATAGTCCGTCGAGATTCTGGTCCGGTTTCAGCGGATCCGAAAACTGCACCGCCAAACATTGCTGGGTGCCAGGCATGCTGCGTATTGACAATATTTTAAAATCCCCGAGCGCAGGTATTTCAACGGTCATGCTGCCATCCGTTTTTGAATCAATGGCTGATCCGTCCCATTTCAGTTTTACCTCACCGGCACTTTTTCCCCGGATGATGGAATCAACCTGGAACAAGTGGGCATGTTTTTTCTGATCGTGAGTCCAGGTAACCGGTAATTCGCGGCCATCCTGGCTGGCACTTAGGATTTTCTCCACATTCTGGTTATCGGCTGCATCCGAGGTCATGAGTGTTCCGTTCAGCCGTTCCTTTGAAAGATCGTGATGGGAATAGGCCTTGTGATTTTCTACTTCAACGGACATTTCCTGCACCATGGTCCGGAACTGAAAAACCATGGTCTTCAGAGAATCAGGCACTGTGATCAGCCGTGAAAGATAAAAATCGACTGTGTAGCGCTGATCCTGTGGCAGCGGTTCGTCGGGCTGAAATTCAAGGGTCCGGCTGTCGCTCCAGTAAGTTTTGCCCCTGATCGCCGGATTGAATCTGAAATAGGACTCCGTCAGGGGTGTGTTAAATGATACGGTATCGGCAAAATCATCGGCAAGCCTGACCTTGATCACTGTTTGTGTGGAAACAATCCCGGAGGTAAAGGCATGCACATAACCCCTGAACGCTGGACTGACCTTTACGAGCGAATGCTGGTCTTTACTTCCCCTGGCCAGAACGAGCATGGCTATGCTGAAGATCAGGATGAATGCCAAAATAAGATAAATGTGGATTTTTTTCATGGCCGAATTTTTAATTTCCCCCAAGCCAGGTGTACTTCCTGAACAGGCCCGGACGTAATGCCTTGGATGTTCCCAGGTATTCCCTGAGAAATTCCTTTTGTTCGTTAACCTTCTTTTGAATATCCGCTATTGGTTTTGCCAGCATCTCCATATTATTCTTCAGATTTTCCTCCTGCGGCTCAATTTCAGAAAGGATTTTCCTGCTCAGGGCGAGATGCACATCGCAGGTATCGAGCATCTGCTTAATCTCCGCATCCGGACGATAGGGCTTAAACTGACGGTTCCAGTAGTTGATATAATCATTAAAAAGAAATGCAGCTGAATTATAGTTATTGACCGCCTGGTTGAACTTGTTTACCAGTTCATTCTGGATCTCATTTCTACGGTTTACCCTGTCAATTTCGATGTTTTGTTTCAGGTACCGGAGATATTCATAGATAGTATTATTAATCACCCCGTTTCGCTCAATCCTTCGAACTGCAGCGGCTTGTTTTTCAGGTTTTGATAACCTGTTGTAAACCCTTATACTATCAGGGTAGTTGAAATAATTCAAGTCAGCTTTTCCAGGTTTTATTCCCTGATTGAAATCTCCGGCCGAAACCGGATAAAAAAGACATTGCCAAAGAGGATCAAAAGGCATGTGACTTTGAATAAAATCGTCGGGGCTGACCATGAAGTACAGGTTCGTGAATTTCCTTACAAACCGGCCCTCCAAAAGGTATCCGCTTCCCCAGGTTGGGTCAAAACAAAACCAGCTTGTATCGATCCGGGCAATGACCCAGGCATGGTTGATATTCACCACTACACCATGCTGCCGGGTATATCCCAGGACGATGTAGCTTTCAATACCGGCATTTTCGCAAAGTTCATGAAAAACTTCGGCATACCCCTGGCAAACGGCCTTCCTTTTATCCAGGGTTTCCTTGATCAGAAATGCAGGATCATTCGATGCCCGGAAGGTAAACATGTTTTCGGCATCATACAGAATTTCATTGGCTGTCCAGAAATAAAAAGCCCTGATCAGATCCTTTTTGGAGGTCAGGCTGGCATTGAAATATGCAGAAAGGGTGAGAATGGATTGTTCGGCAGAATCGGGTGCTGCTTTAGCGATGGCATCGGCATGGGCATAACCTGGTTCCGATTGCGGGAAAGCGCCGGCAAGCTTAAAAAAGAAAAGAAATGCAAAGAATACGCCTTTATTCATAAGTGCCCGGTTTTCCATAAACAATATTATGAAAAAAAAGGATGGGCACTTACGAATTCAGCGCTGGAAAAGAAAATCGGTTAGAATCTTTTTTTGAATCCGCCGCGCGATTTATCGCCATAACCACCGCCACCACCGCGTGAGTCACCGTAGCCGGCACCCCCACCGCCACCGCGTGAATCGCCGAAACCACCAGGTTTGCGATCTGTTTTCGGGCGTGCTACCGAAACGGTCATTACCTTGCCATCGAATTCGGCATTGTTTAATTCTTCAATGGCTTTATCAGCCTCTTCATCGTTGGTCATTTCCACGAAACCAAAACCACGTGATCTCCCGGAAAAATTGTCCTTGATCACTTTAGCTGAATTTACGGCTCCATAATCAGCAAATGCCTGTTTCAGATCTTCATCATTGATCCTGAAACTTAAATTTGATACAAAAATGTTTTTCATGTGCAATTAATTTGTTTTTTAAAGGTTACATGGCATCCCAATGGTCGTTCGCGTTTTACATTGACGCAATTAGTATGGGTGAATGAATATGAGTTGCCTGGTGATTTTAAGTTTCAATCACGAGAAGGAACCGGCGGCGATACTACTTCTAGGAGGTGATAACGACTGAAAGGCTTGCCTTGTGGATCTTTGAATACTCAAAAGCCGGTGCAAAGATACGCATTTAAACCAGGTTCTCGACGTATCTATATAAATAATAAGCCAATGCATCCGGCAATTTTCTTAATTTTGAATTCTATTCAGCAGTATGAAATCTGACCAGGTCTCCCTGATACATTTCAGGATTTCAGTTTTCCTAGTTCTTTTGCTTACACTGACCTCCGGAGCGGTTAGGGGTCAACATTATCAAACCAGCACCTATACCGAAGCAAATGGGCTGGCCAATTCCATGATATTCAGCATAGTGCAGGATACGTCCGGGATCTTATGGATCGGGCGACGGTCAGGCATTTCATCATACGATGGTACCAGTTTTTATAATTACAATGTAACTGATGGCTTGAAATCAGCAAGTTATGCATTTCTCAGGATCGACGAAAGGCACAAACTTTGGGCATTGCCTGAAGCAGGGTCGCTTTTTTTATTGCAGTTTAACGGAACTAAATGGCACGTAAGTTCTTCACTGAAAATGGTTCCATCGGACTTCCTTGCCAGCTATACTTCTTTTGATATTTTTTATGACAATGATACGGTTGTGGCATTGATAGGAACGGGTGAAAGTGGTTTTTTCCGATGTAAGGGAGCTCAGTGGAGCAATTATTCGATGAACGAAGGATTGCCTGCCAAGAGAATAAACAGTATCAGGGGATTTGAAGGGAAAATATTTATTGCCACAGAGAAGGGTCTTTCATTGCTCGACAAAGATATGATTCGGCCTTTTGGGGATACAGGATCACCACTACTTGCCGGAAATATTCTCGCCATGGAACGGCAGGGAAAGTTACTCTGGTTGCTGGGAGAGGACTGGCTGGGCTATTTGTCAGAAGGCAAATTCAGGCTGGTCGCCCGGGATTTTAAAATACCTTTTTTTAATGTAAGCAGGAATTGTTTCCTGTATCCGGGGCAAGGTGGCAAAATCTACTTTGGGAATCCCCATCGTGTCTTTTTTTATCATCCCGACTCAAATGGAATCACAACGATCGATCGTACCAATGGATTGATTTCTGATGGAGCGACCTCCGTCCTGGTTGATCGGGAATTGAATCTGTGGATTACCGGTTATCGGGGCATTACCAAGATTTCATCTGAACGGTTTGCCAGTTTCACGGAAAATGAGGGACTTGCACAAAATGAGGTTGCCTCAGCCCTTGAGATCAGTCAGGGCCGATATGTGTTTGGCCATGAAGGGGTCCTTACTTTTTATGATGGTAAATCCATGACCCGGCTCAACCTTGATCCGCTTGATTTAACGCCGGATTACCAGTCAAGGGTTCTTGATATCCAAAAGGATTCCCGCCATAATCTGTGGCTGGCAGCAAGTTCGCTTGGGGTGGCTTGTGTTGACGGGAACCGGCGTATAACCTGGTACCACGACAAAACAGGGCTTCCTGGCATCGCCTATTCCACAGCCATCATGCCTTCAGGCCAGGTTTATGCCGCTACCTCCAATGGCTTGTTTGGTTTATATGAAGGCCGTTTCAAAAAAATTGACCTGGGGCGGCGAATCAACTTGGGTATCCGTAAAATCCTGCCTGGTAATAACGACCAATTTTATCTGGCCACACTCAGTTCTGGTTTGATCGAAGTTAACGGGACCGGCAGTGAAACGTATTTATCGAAAGACAATCGTCTTGCAAACAGTATTTACACTTTTCTCTCTGACTCAAAAGGAATGAAATGGGTGGGTACAGCTGCTGGATTATACCAACTTGCCGGCAAGGAGTTGAAACAAATAGACCAAAACGGATTTAAAATCAGCAGGCCGGTTTATGTTATCCTGGAAGACGGGCAGGGAAACCTTTGGTTCGGAACTGATAATGGCGTATTCAGATGGAACGGAACCATTCTGGACCATTTTACGATGAACGATGGTTTATCTGGTTTGGAAATCAACAGAGCCGCCTGTTTTGTTGACAGTAAATTTCATGTCTGGTTTGGGACCAATAACGGTATCACTGTTTTCAGGCCCGAACTTGATTATAAACCAGGCCAGATACCTCCCCCCAAAATCCGGCTTTTAGATGTTGTTTCCGGACAAGATTCATTGGACCCAGCCCGGGCGAACAATCTTCCTTATGATCAGAATGACTTGGGTTTTAATGTCAGGGTTATTTCCCTTATAAATGAACGACAGGTATTTGTCAGTTACTTTCTTGAAGGTTTTGATACAGAATGGTCAAATGAAGTGTTATACGCCAAACAAAAATTCACATACAATAATCTGACCCCTGGTTCCTACCGGTTTCACTTCAAGGCCCGCAATACCCTTGGTATCTGGAGCCAGGAGGTGGTTTCGGCCAGGTTCACCATCTCGCCGCCCTTTTGGCTCCGGTGGTGGTTCATTGTTCTTGTTGTAATCTTCTTTTCAGGATTGGTAATGTTTTCTGGCAGGTTCATACTTATAAACCGCTATAATAAACGACTGCAGGAAGAGGTAGACTTGCGCACGCAGGAATTACAAAACTCGGAAAAGGCCCTCATGATAAGCAATGCGGCGAAAGACAGTTTCCTCTCCATTATTGCCCACGACCTGAGAAATCCGTTTAATGTCATCCTGGGTTACCTCGACCTGCTTACCTGCGATGATGCGGATTATTCGGAAAAAGATCAGCGGGAAATTCTATTAAAACTGAAGTCAGCATCCGTCCGGACCATCGACCTGCTCGAAAACCTGCTTACCTGGGCCCAGGCACAGCGTGGCAGTTTGCCTTTTAATCCTGAAATATTCAATTTGAATGAGGTAATAGCCGATAATCTAAACCTGCATGACACTTTTGCCAACAGCAAGAATATTTCACTGGTCACCCGGGGTGAGATGGATGTCAAGGTATTTGCCGACCGGAACATGATCAGCACGGTCGTCAGAAATCTGATATCCAATGCATTAAAGTTTACTTTTCCCGGGGGAATGATCATCATCGGAGTGGAAGTTAATGATAATAAAAAAGTGCTTGTTTATGTAAAAGACAACGGCATGGGAATCTCGCCGTCTGTTTTGGATAACTTATTTAAAATTGAGCAGCGGACAGTTTGCAAGGGGACCGCGAATGAAACAGGAACCGGGTTGGGCCTGATCCTGTGCAAGGAGTTTATTGAGAAAAACGGGGGGGAAATCCAGGTAAAAAACAATCCCGAACCCGGAAGTACATTCAGTTTTACTTTAAATGTTGCATGAGCTCATCTCTGTTTAGTTACTTTCATCCTGGCAGATTTAACTTTTGCTTTAGCGTCCTCTCCGAAAAAACATCGTCAAAGAAAGCCTGGCACTGAGCGAAGCCGAAGTGTCTCCTCATTAACAGGCAATTGCATTCTTCGGCTTCCCTCGGGATCCAACTGATCGGACTTTTCGGAGAGGACGCAATGGACGCAACAGGAAGCCGATTCTTTGATTTTGAAAAAATCAGAAAAATATGCATCTTTGTACCATAAAAACCTAAATCCCATGACAAAGACACTCTTCCCATTACTGATCGTTATCCTTTTCGCACTTGTTTCCTGCAACCTGGGAACAAAGGATTCTGCCGATGCAACTAAAAATGATACCACCGTGATTACTGTGCTGACCTTCGCCCAGCAGGCAGATAGTTGCATTGACAAGCCGGTGATTATCGAGGGAACTGTTCTTCACCTGTGCAAACATGGTGGAAAAAGGATGTTTCTCGTTGATGGTACCGACAGTATCCGCGTTGAAATTACCGCAGGCCCGAATATCGTGAAATTTGACGACGCCCTTGTCGGAAGCCGCGTGCGTGTTATTGGAACCCTGAAGGAGGAACGCATCGATGCCAAATACCTGAACGAATGGGAGGCGGAGGTTTTAAAACCAGAGGAAAACCATAACGTAGGTGTGCATACCGGGGCAAAAGGTCATGAAGATCAAGGGACAAAGGAAAAACTTGAGCAGATCAATGCCCTGCGCGCCGACCTGAAGAACAGCGGAAAAGATCATCTCTCGAATTTCTCAATCGAAGCCTTTACATTTTCTGAAATTAAATAATCATGCAGGCTAAAACCCTCCGGCGGTGGAACAATGTGCTGCACCGCGATATCGGCTATTTATGCGTGGGCATGACCCTGATCTATGCTATCTCCGGCATTGTACTTAACCACTTCAAATCAGGCGATTTTCAGCATCCCGACTACGGTAAATCCTATACCGACCTCAAAGTTGCGTTACCAAAGGATGGCAGGGTCGACAAAACTTATGTTTTTTCGGTCCTCGACCAGGTAGATGAGCGTGATCACTATAAGAGTCACATTACCGGCGATGGATATGTTCAGATTTTCCTGACCAAAGGATATGTTTACGTTGACCTGACCTCCGGAGAAGCACAGATGGAGCGGAAAACAACACGACATGTGATCAAGGAGATGAACCTGCTGCATTATAACAACCTGAAAAAGCTATATACCTGGTTTTCTGACCTATATGCTGCAGGCCTGATAATTTTGGCCATCACCGGACTTTTTGTTTTACGCGGTAAAAACGGGATACTTGGCCGCGGGGCCTGGCTCACAGCAATCGGCATAATCCTTCCGGCGCTGTTCCTGCTTTTTTATATGTAATTTTCTCCCCGGGTTATGCACCAAAATTAATATCCGCAATTTATTATACCGGGCTGAATTTCGCTGTTTGTATTATGATTTGCGAAAACATTTTCTGCCATTTGTTTTTCAGACGGCCAGGAAACCAATACATTTGGGCAAACAAAAACCAATATCATGATGCGCTTTGATGAATCCGTGCTAAAGTCCCTGGCCCTTCACAAAGTTGGCAATAAATCTGCAGGAGACGGACTCCAGCTTTCAGCCAGATTACTTGAAGTCAGCGAGGTGATCAAGCCTCTTCTGCAACAGTATTTCCTTACGCCGTTCCGGGAAGGCGAATTATATAATTTCACCCATCCCTCGGAACTGAATCTGAACGAAGTCTACCATTTCCTGACAGCTATTTTCGAAAATCCCGGTTGCCTGATTGAACAATCTCAGAACCTGGCACAGCATCTTTACCGTCAGTCGACCCATCCCAAGATTAAAAACGGGGAATTTTACGTCGCCTACCTTGAGAATTGCCTTATTGATGATGAAACCGTTAGCGCCGTCGGCCTGTTCAAGTCAGAAACCCGTGAAACCTACCTTAAGGTGTACCCGGTTGGGGGATCATTTGAAATTGGGCATGACGACGGCATAAACATCAACAAACTCGACAAGGGCTGCCTGGTTTTCAATACCGGCCGTGACGAGGGCTATGTTGCAGCCATCGTCGATAACCTTAACAAAGGCAATGAGGCACAATACTGGCGGGATGACTTCCTGCAGGTGAAGCCGCGAAGCGACAATTATTTTAAAACCCGGGCCGTCATGGAGCTGTGTAAAAAGTTTGTGACCGATAAACTGCCGCAGGATTTCGATCTGTCACGGGCCGGCCAGGCCGATATCCTCAACCGTTCCGTGAAATTCCTGAAAGAAAATGATTCATTCGAATTGGAGGAATACAACGCACAGGTACTCAATTCACCGGAGATAATCAACGCCTTTTCCGATTATAAAAAGCAGTTCCGCGATGAAAATGACCTCGAAATCCCGGAAAATTTCCAGATATCCGAAAGTGCCGTAAAAAAACAATCACGGTACATGAAGAGCGTCATCAAGCTGGATAAAAACTTCCATGTTTACATCCATGGGGATCATCATATGGTTGAAAAAGGCTATGATGAGATGAAGCAACTGAACTATTATAAACTGTTTTTCAAGGAAGAAAGCTGATACCCCAATGCACAGTTATGCAAATATTCTTCGGCTGTTAAACCACTAAATGTCAATACCAAATGAAGCTCCTATGGTTTTTGTTTGCCAGTCTTATGATCACCTTCAACCTGGAGGCTCAAAAACCTTCACTGGCAGACTATGTGAACCCATTTATTGGTACCCGGGAGATGGGACACACCTTTCCCGGTGCCTGCGTTCCATTCGGATTTGTGCAACTGAGCCCCGATACCGACACGGTCCCTTATGAAAAAAACGGGAAATACAATCCGGACGTATACAGATATTGTGCTGGTTACCAGTTTGATGACAAGACGATCGTAGGATTCAGCCATACCCATTTTAATGGAACCGGACATTCGGATCTGGGCGACTTCCTTATCATGCCTACGGTCGGTAAGCTGCAGTTGAACCCGGGAACTGCTGCAGAACCCGAAACCGGATACCGTTCGCGATTCCGCAAGGAGACAGAAAAGGCCTCACCAGGTTATTATAAGGTCCGCCTTGATGAACCGGGCATCGAGGCTGAACTGACCGCCACGGCGCGGGCAGGATTTCATCAGTACACTTTTCCGGAAAGTGACAGTGCGCATATCATCCTCGACATGCTTCATGGCATTTACAATTATGACGGGAAGGTTTTATGGGCGGTTTTACAGGTCCACAACGACACTTTGGTTACCGGGTACCGGATCACGCGCGGATGGGCTCAAACACGGTATGTCTATTTTGCTTTAAGTTTTTCAAAACCTTTCCGGAGCCATGGGTTCCGCAACGATGAACAGCCTGTGTACCGGGGCTTCTGGCGAAAATTCAACCAGCAGCATAATTTTCCGGAGATCGCCGGGAAAAAACTTCGCGCACATTTTGACTTTTCAACCAGGGATGGCGAGAAGATCCTGCTGAAAATCGGCCTTTCGGCTGTAAGTATGGAGGGCGCACTGAAAAACCTGGCTGCCGAAATCCCGCACTGGGACTTTGAAAAAACCAGGACTGAAGCACGGATCAACTGGGAGAATGAATTGGGCAAAATCAGGATCGACGGTTCGGCCGACCGCAGGATCAACTTCTATACCGCCCTGTATCATGCACTCCAATCCCCGGTGGTATACCAGGATATGGATGGTCTTTACCGCGGCATCGACCATAACATCCACCGGGCCGAAGGATTTGTTAACTACACGGTTTTTTCACTTTGGGACACCTACCGGGCCGAGCATCCGCTGCTTGCGTTACTTTATCCGGGGAGAACCGCAGACATGATAAACTCCATGCTTGCGCACTTTGATCAAAGCCCTGAGGAGATGCTGCCTGTCTGGTCGCACCATGGAAACGAAAACTGGTGTATGATCGGGTACCACAGCGTGCCTGTCATTGCTGATGCCTATGTAAAGGGGATCAGGGGTTTTGATGCGGCAAGGGCATTGAGGGCCTGCGTGACCACCGCCACCAATAAAAGCTACGACGGGATCAGGGATTATATGAAATATGGTTATGTCCCGGAGGAAAAACTCGGTAATTCGGCTTCCATCACCCTTGAATATGCCTATGATGACTACAGCATCGCGCAGTTTGCCAGGAGCATCATCAACTCCAACGGACCGTCGGACCAGGATAAACAATATGCCGAAGACCAGCTGGGCCTTTTTACCGACAGGTCACTGAATTACCGGCATCTTTTTGATCCATCCACGGGATTTATCCGCGCCAGGAAATCAGA